>JAZQHA010000039.1:0-5523 GCA_045540315.1 Acutalibacteraceae bacterium
CCTGTCGTACTACCGCTGATAGAGTCCGGCGTGAAGGTATATTTCAATTCCGGGGTGTGCAGTCTTGGATAATTACGCAGAATGTTCCGGATATTGGCTTTTTGTAAGGCGATAGTATAGATGCGCATCGTGCCTTTGACTCGCTTACGGTGTTTGCGGTTGTTAGAATCATAGTACACGATAGAGACTCGCACCGTCTTTTTCTTGCCGGTGTTGATAAGCTGAATGATGTTGCTATCCTGCTTCACCGCTTTCGGATCTGCGTAGTTGGTCAGATATTTCACGGCAAACTTGGCGCGGGTTCGCACATTGCGTAAGCCTGTGATAGAGAATTCTCTCACACTTTCCGGGTGAGTGTTGTCTATCCAAGCCCCACCGCGATTGCTCTTGGATGTCAGGTTACAAACTTCCACCTGAGTACCATTGTTACGCAGGTAGTACCACATGGTAAGCGTTACAGCACCATTGTCTACAGTATAGCTCTTGCCATCATTTACACTGAACTCCGGTTTCACATCGAAATGCAAAGTCTGAGTATAGCTGAACGAGTCTGTTACCTCAACCTCAAATACATAGCGAATTTTGGTTGCATTGGCATCACGTCTGGCTGTAATTTTCATGCCATCCCCGGCTTGCCACCAGATCCCCACATCTCCGACATCTTCGATGCCTCCGTTATCGTCATCATCATCATCGTCATCGTCACTACCGCCACCACCGCCGCCACTTCCTCCTCCACCGCCCCAGTAGGAATCATCATCACCACCTTCCGGCTCAGTTGCTCGTGTTAAAGCCACATCTACCCCGCTGAGGAGGCTGTTCAAATCGTATGCACCATAAGGGCGAAGACAACCAACAGTGCGGATGAAGTAATTTTGCCCCACTTGTCCGGCATAAAAGGCTTGTGCTGCATAGCGAATATGTCCCAGACGGTCATATCGGGTCATGGTCGGAATAAATCCACTTGCGCCTGTTTCTGATGGCCAGCCTCCCTGAATATCATGCTCGACAAAGGAAGTCATCACATCAAGCTCGTTACGAATAAGCAATTTATTTTCGGCATGGTATACGCCTCCATCATACCCCAGCAAAGAGGTGTCCGCATAAATATCGCCATGTGTCAGCTGAGTCATTGATGGCAGGTCATCCACACCGGGCTTTATTACCGCCAACGCTCGCTTGCATAAGGGGATGGCGGTCTCACTATCGCCATACTGTGAGAGAAAATCATCAACTTTCACCATGCTGCTCTCAAAACCACCGCGATATTCGGTTGAGATGCCCCATAGCATTTCCACAGCTCGATAAAAGGCACCATGATTAGGAGGAAGCACGGATTCTTCGGCAACGAATACGCTACCCCCGAAATGAGAGCGGAGGTCATCTTCTGTTGGTGGCAACTTTACCGATATGCGGGTCGCCTTGCCATCTGTTCCCGGGGAATAGACAAGTGTTCCTTTCTCTGTTCCCTGATAGAGAGGAATGCCCACTATGTACAAGACTCTGTCTATGATGGCTCCCCAGTATATCCAGATATGGCCATAGTAGGTCTTGAGGAAATATGTCGTGGTCTTGTTATAGGTGAGTGATACACGGGCATTGCCAACATTCATCAGGCACCCAATTAACTTGGGAGCGGCGGCCAGCACCAGTTTTCCATTATGCAGTAACATTTGCTCAGCCTCTGCTTTTCCTGCGATGCGGAGCGGAGGGACAATGTCGCCGTGCAATAGCTGAGATTGCAGCAGCGTTTCCTCGTTTTCGCTAATACTGTACAAGGGTATTTGCTGTTGGCTTTTTCCTGTGTGCTTTTCAGCAAAAGCCCCGAATTGTAATCGGTTGTCATGCCGGATGCGGGCATGAATGTAGTAGGCATGAGGGCCATCATGTGTGGGCGTATTCGGGTGAATCGTGTAATCGCTGATATACGTCCAGCCCTGAATATCCGGCTTATCGTTGACATCTTCCGGCGTTTCCGGCTCACATCGGCGCATCCATTCGTGGCGAAGGTCGGAATCCATTGAGCCATGCTCATTGTTGAAGTTGCCGAAAACTCCGGGAATCATGTGGATGTCTCCATGCTGTAACCGGAATGCCGTAGGCTGGTCAGCAGGCTCTCCGGGCTTTACCACGCCGGGATAATACTGAGGAACAGTCGAAACATCCACTTCAAGTGTTTCGACTGAACTGACTTCACCCTCCGGCAGGTCGATGAATCCCTCTGATGTATCGTCACTCATGTTGTTGTCGGAGCTTCTTCGATGGCGTTTATTTTGGTTCCGATAGAGCTTTCCGGCTCCAACGAATACTTGTATTTCAGGTTGCCAGAACCGTCTCGCATGAGCGTCAGCGTCACATAGCGGGTGGAGCCGCCTAATTCCTCAACTTGTAGTTGTTCCTTGCGAGGTATCACGGAAAACTTACGGTCAGGAAGAAATACGCGCCCGGATTCTACGTTGATGTTGTAGACCTCTTCTGCGTCTTGTTCCTCTTCGGTAACTTCTTTCACGGTCTTGGTCATGCTCACATCAAAAGGCATGCCTACAGTCTCCCCTCCCAGTTCAATCGGCCCTTGCTGATATTGTTCCAAGTAAATACGCAGGAACTCTTCCGCAACGACGGCTTTCACCTTGCCGATAGGTATGTATATATCGCTGGTGTCCGGCTGTCTCTTCGTGGCAAATACTGCTTTCTGAGGAACTGTACCGGATAGAGTTAATCGCACGAACACTTCTTTGGTCGAGTTTTCGTTCTCCTCTTCTTCCGGTTGCTCTGCGGCTGGTGTAGCAGTCTCCCCGGAGTCGTTATCTTCGGACTTTTCTTTTGGTTTCAGTACGCCAATATCCACCCATTGCTCGGCATCCCATACGGTATCTTTGGGGACAGGCGCCTCTGCTACAGGCGCAGGTGCCGAGTCTTCATCTTTTTCTAGCGTTTTCACTTCCAGCTCGTGCCCATGGTGGTCAGTTACCCGACCGATATGGACTTGCACAATCTTGTCCCAATGGCCACTCTCAACATCAATCTCGCATTGGTATTTTGGCTTGATTCGAAGCTGAAAATCCTCGTTTCGATGAATATCCAAATTATCCGAACAAATACGAGCGATAGCCTGTTTATCTATGGTGAGAGAAGTTCCACCTGCGGACTCCTTGGCTTGATAGCCAACGCCTCGTAGAATGCGGCGACGCAACTGTTGCTCATTCAGATAACGGAGATAGGCAACAACACTATTCAGCCAGGCTGCTGATACGACCTCACCGGCTTTCACTTCTCTGGGTATATCTCGCGCCATATCAACCGCCATAGAGTTGTTTATTCCAGCCTCCGGGTGCCGAAAGCTCGTAGATGGATTCTACACGCCATTTGCGTTTTTTGTCCGAGGATGAACGGGAGAATGATTTGCCTACCATCAACCAATTACGGTCTTTGGGGGTAGGAGCTCCCTCAGGAGAACCAATTTTGCCCAGTCCGTCCAGATTGACATATTTTGAACTGACGATGCGCACAATTCGGTAGGTTGCGCCGGGGTTGCGGTAGGAATGGATGCCGTTTCTTATCATTTTCAACACGGCTTGCCCATTGGCAGAAAGACCTTTGAGCAACTTTTTCAAGGGGCGTTGCACAGGTTGCTTGTCTTTATCGAGCTTAGGCGAACCGTCTTCATTCAGCTCGGTAACAAGTTCCCACATGCGTACGCCATCTTGTACCGCTTTCAGATACTCGCGGTGAGCATCATTGATGCCGGATTGTGACTTGGGGTGCGACAGGAGTGGCTCGTCATTGACGGAACCCTCAAGGCTTTGCTCAATGATTTCACCAGCTTCTTCCTTTTCTTCATCTTCATTATCATTGTCGGATTTCTCCTCTTCCTCCTCTGCTTCATCCGGTTTACTATATTCCAGTCGGATAGAGGCAATACCACCCTCACCGGGTTTTACGGTGGCTTTTTTGAGAATAACGCCGGACATCAGGGGTGTGCGACTGCCCATCGCCGGGATAGAGCTTATCGCCTTGTCTTCCGGCACTTCATAAGTAATCGTGACGGAGTTTCCGGTTTTCGGGTCGTAGTTGAATACAAGTTCTCGCTCTGTTTCAACCTTGGAAATGTTACCGTATGCTTGCATGGTCTTAAAACTGAATGACCACCCGAAAGGTGGCGGTTTGAATAAAATCGTTGTCCTGAGTCTGGGGCTCTTCTATCCCACGCAAACTCAGGCTGTAAAGGATAAAATCAGGAGCGGCTTCGTTGATGTCCACGCGAGAGGTCTTTCTGCCCAGCAAGGCACATAGAGTGGTGAATTGCTCACGCATGGAAGTTTCAGCTTCATCATGAGCCGCACTATGCAAGGAAAGTTCCATCGAATACTCCCATGTGTTATTGCCGGGTATCAACTCCGCCTCTGCCACACAGCTCAACAGGACATAGGGGGTGCTAAGCTCGCCATTGCTGATGGGGGTATGAATGGTGACTTCCGGCATTGCTTCCATCAGGAAGCGGCGCATAGTCTCGTTTATGGAATGAGTATTCATCGGATAGAGTTGATAAGTTTGCGTTTCAGAGCACGGAGGTTTCCCGCAAAGCCACGTTCCACCTTGTCCAGTACAAATGCAGCTCGGCGCATCGTCATGGTTTCATTATAGGGTACGGAGTTGGTGATGATAATGGTGATACGGTCTTTTTTGCGCGTGATTCGGCATGAGCCCTCACTTGTTCCGTGGCGTTTTACCCATGCAGGGATGCGTGTTGCCTTGAGTTCGACAGCTGCGGCATTCCAACCGGAAGCCTCACGTCCCAAACTCTTCTTTTTCTTGGCAAGCATGCGGCGAAGCGATGCGTCACTCTGGTAGCCCTTTTTCGTGATACGGTGAGTCTCGAAGTGCCGGGTAATGCGAGTTGTCCATTCGCTTTTAACAGCAGAGGGATTTTTGCTAAGCACCATAGGCATGGTGTTGCGAACCGCCTGAGTCGTGAAGCGTTTGGCTCCCTCAATGAGCGCATCTTCCAGCGTCTTTTGCCCAAGAATTGCAAACTTGGCGAGCTTGCGGTCGAGGGATGCTGAATTGATGGTTACTGTTGCAGACATTCCAGAGAGATGAATGGGGTTGATTTCTTGACGCTCATACTCTCAATCCGAAAGCTCACGCCCTCGTAATAGAGCAAGTCGCCCACCGCAGGGGTGGACGACAGGTCGCTTCGCCGGACTCTCACCGACAGGGAGCGGGTGGGAGAGAACCCTCCCAGCTCCAGCTCCGCTGCCAGCGAGCCCTCGGTCACCAATGCCGGTATTCGTTTCCTGCCGATGCTGATGTAGTCAGGTAAATCCTGATGAATGCTCAGGAAATCGGCGCTCATTTCATCGGCGAGGCTCATGGTCAGGTAGCAGAGGTTACGGTGATACGCTGCAAAGCTGCAGGTCGGATAACCTGATATCCGTACAGGCATTCCAGCGTGATATACACCTTGTTGGAGGTCGTATCCGTGTAGCGCAGGTAGCCAAAGGTCAGCCCGGTGACAGGGTC
>JAZQHA010000040.1:0-1837 GCA_045540315.1 Acutalibacteraceae bacterium
GGACTCAACGATAAATTGGAATTTGCAGAGTAGTTTGCGTAGCGGAAATTAGAGCCCGTCAGGGCGGCATAATCATAGCCCAGGGTGCAGCGACGCAGTCGCGGAACCCTGGGTAAAACGAAAATGATATCAGAGTCCCGAGCATGGCGAGTGGGCGGCAGCCTGCCACGGCGTAGGGCGTGAGCCCGGAGACGGCAAAGCGTTGCTCCACAATAATCCGCGGCTTCCCTGCCACCCCTCCACGTTGGTCGGGGTTCCAGTTATTTTTTATTCCAAACCCAGCGTTCCGCCGCGTTGCGGCTCCACGCTGGGCTAAGGATATACCGCCCTACGGGCTCAAATTTCCGCTCGCCGTTGGCTCGCCAACTTCCAATTTGGCGTTTCGTCAAAGCAATATTCTTTAATTGCCGGAGCAATATAGCAATAGTATCCATACTTGGGGACACTTGCCAAAAGTAATGAAAAAAAACGCCCATCGGTATGAAACCTAGGGCGGGTGCGCAATGCGGGGCTTGGTTACCCCACTCGAACTTGTTGTTCCTTACTTGCGACGGCGACGAGCTGCAAGGCCGCACAGAGCAAGCAGGGAAAGCGTAGCCGTGGTGGGCTCGGGAACGAGCTGCCCTGTTAATTCCATGCCTTTAAGACCAACAAATGCACCACCGCTCAATGTTTCGGTCAAAGCCAAAGTCATATTGAAAGAGGAAACGCCTGTCAAGTCAATGGGGGAGCCTTCTGTGGTAGGTGCCAATGTAACCTCAAACACACCATCGCCTTTACCTTGTTGGGGAGTCAGGGTAGATGTATAAGAACCAAGAGTGACTGCATCGCTGGCGGTTCCTGTGGTAATAGTAGAAGTGAAAACAATATTGCCAGTCCAAGTGGTGTTCTCAGGATGATAGTTTCCAGTACTCTGAAAAATTACTGCGTCAAGAGTGATGCTATCCAGACTGGCCAGAGCATTGTTTACATTATCAAACTTGAAAGTCGCGGTCCAAGGGGAACCATCACCTACGTTTGAATTAGGGGTAAAAACAGTAGCATCTTGACCTGCTGTACCTGCAGTTACCAAGCCGATAGAGTTGCTACCTGAATTGACTAGAGAGGTCAACTTTGCGGTCATTTCCCCCTCTACTTTCAAGGTCACATTATCAATTAATGCGTCTGTAGTAGATGTGGCGCAACCTGCAAACGTCACAGCGTATGTCTCTGTGGCTTCTTCTGAAGCAACAGCCACTCCAGTAAGTGCAAGTAACGCTATAATTGTTTTTTTCATATTTGTAAGATTTGATTATTAAGAGTTTCCAGCGACTCATACAGGAATACCCGTTCCCACGCGCGTCGGGAGGATGAGAGACCTGCTCCTAAGCCGCTGACGGGAATATACAGCATTGATGATGCTGATGCAAGCGAAAAAACGCCAAAACGCTTAAATTTATGCACTTTTTGCATTTTTTTGCATGTCAGAAGTAACAAATATGCCGATGGATGATATTTCTCAATTATTGAGAATACACAACTATTCATGGCATCAGCATCATCAATGCTGGTATCGTCCATTCTTCGAGCAGGAGCGGCCCGGCAAGTACTTCTTTATCTTCGCCAGAAAACTGAGTAGGGGGACTTTCGTCCCCCTCTCACACCACCGTACGTGCCATTTATGGCATACGGCGGTTTCTCGGCGTGTGATTGGTCGCGGAACTAATGTTCCTGCCGCAACTCTTTTATCTCTCCTCGCCGGATACCCTGTCAACTCCTCCGCACTGTTACGTGGATTCGGACTTGCACCGCTTTCCATCTTTCAGTCGAGGCTTCGTACATTTCAGTACTTCTTGGC
>JAZQHA010000041.1:0-4132 GCA_045540315.1 Acutalibacteraceae bacterium
GGCTACGATTTTTCTGAAGAAGAGTTGCTCGCGTACGAAAAAAACGCAGTTCAAAAACTTTCGAGTGAAGAATTACTCAATGTAAGTGGTGGTATTTCTTGGAAATCTGCACTTTTGTCCGGAGGCCTTTTCTCGTTGGCGTTACTTGGCTTTGGTTCAACATCATCTTTGCAAGCTGATGCTGTTATTCCCAAGGCAGCTGTCGAGAGCGCAACGGAGAGGCTGGTTATGGAGGGAACTTACGCAGCATTGAAAGAAGAGCTTCCGCAGCAGCAAGATACAATACATGCGTTGCTGACGATAATCTCAGTGCAAAACACAACTGATGAGCAAAAAAATTATGCAATTGAATTGATTATAAATATGGTTCCACAAGAAAACCGAGAAACCTTACGAGATTTGCTTGCGCAACGAAAGAATACTTGGCCAGATGATTCGGCTGTGACTGAGGATTATGTGAATGATGTTTTTGCATTCGTAACTGGTGGTTCGCGCGTTGAGGAAGCTACTGAAGATATCGGTGATTTTATGCTAAGGTGTTCTGGTTATTGGACCGATAATTTTGATTTTTATATGGATGAGCGGCTTGGACAGGAGCTGGTTGTAGAAGACGCGGTCGCCGATGCCTCCTCTATGTCTGATTTTGAGCAAACTAGGGAGATGGTGGTTGCAGCAGCTGAGGAGCAGGTAGCAGCTGCCGAGGAGCAAGTGGCACAGCTAACCTTAGCTCAAGACCGAAGTACTGCTGAACGTATGCAAACGGATTATGCATACATGTTGAAGGCTTGGAATGCCGCTGAACCTTTTTCTTATTTTTTAGCCGATGTGGTGGAACGTTTCAGGTTCTTTAATCCTACAAACTGCCCGACTCTAACACCAAACATTAACGGAAAGGCCTGGGGATGGATATTCAGTAAGGATGGTGGCGCAGGTTTTGCTGACTTCATGCGCATTCTCTTTCCCAGCTCGGCTGGTATTCTTACGACTGAAAACGGGGCGCCGGGTGTTCCTGCGTTTGCGCGTGACTGTAAGCCGACACCGGAGCTAATGGCGCAAATTGCGGCTATGATTTATCGATACCGCATGGGAGATGACGAGCAAAGAACTCAGATAAAAAAGGATATTGACGCGGTATTGGCCAAAATCGACATAATCGCTGACAAATTGACGAGCAAACATAAATTGACAGCCTTAGTGGAAAAAGCCAAGCAACTCTCGGAGAGTCAAAAAATAAAGTGCTCAGAATACATAACTCTAATGAACGAATATGATGAGCTGTTTCAGGAGGTTTGCGATGTTTTTCCTCAGGATTCTCAGGTTGGCCAGTATCGGAATACACCTACGGACACCAATAAGTTTGGTGCGATGTATAATTTAACAAAAAAGACTAAAGTACTTAGTAAAGATCAGCAGAGCACTCAAGAAAAAGTGAAAAAGTGGTTCGACCACGCGAGTGCTTTATTGAATAGTTTGGGGTCGGCTTCTGCTTCTGCTTCATTAGATGCTCCGCCATCTGCAAAAAAAACACGTCTTGAATTTACACGATTTGCGCACTTTAGCACAATGCGGAGCCAGATTGAGCCGTTTTTGTTGAATGAGATTCAAGAAGATGTAAGAAGAATATTAAACGATACAACTCTATTCACATCTGATTCATTTTACGAAGATCTAGTTTCTGTCAACACTAGGCTACACCTATTAAACAGTGCGTTTTTTGCGATGGACAACCAGGAATACGACGGTGAAGAGTATGATGATGATTCGCCGAATAAATTTGCGCCGAAATATTTTACAGAAAAAATGCTTATGCTCTTTTTCATACGGCACTTTGATTTGCGGGAAGATATTGAGGCGTTCTATGAGGAGGCAAGCAGATGGATTAAATGCCCGCCAACACAGGAAAATACGAAGCAAACAATACAAGCTTTAAAGGAAAAAAGTAATACCGTAAAGGTATTGAACCGGCTAGAGATTCAAATGTTGTTGCCGTATACGTCACCGCCTGCACAAAACGGCGACACATCCCCAATAAGTTCCGTGCAAGACGGGAAAGTAACTTTTAAAATTGGATATTTTCCAGACTGTGCGGATATAGCGGTTCGCCATGTTGTAAACCTGTTAGGCTACGCTGTCGGCAGCAACTGGAACATCTTCTTTGATGGTTTGCTCAATGATGATGGTACGTTTATACCCGAAGCGAAGGCTAGGTTAGACGAGCGCCTTGCAAACTTAACAGCTGCAGTAAATCGCCACGGTTCATTTGAGTTCTTGTCCTTGAAAGAAAGGCTACAATTATTTTTCTATCATCAAAGCCTAGTTGGTGCGGACGCGGCGGATGAAATTACGCGAACTTTATGGGAATATGCGATTGGTAACATGAACGTGCCGGAAAATCTTGAAAAAGGGATGTATCAAATTCTCTATAACCAAGGTAACTATGAGCTTAATACGGGACATATAAATGCCTTGAAACTCATGTATAATATCGCAAAAGCGCTGGGACTTGGAGCAGATAAGCTTGGCGAAGCACAGACTGCAATTGATGCTCTTGTCACTGCCTTTGATGAATTGGCTAGTCACGATCAAACTGCTTTGAAACCACTTTTAGAAGCGGCGGCCACAGCTACATATGCGCTGTTTAATCAAAATATAGAGGTTACAAATGTTACAATTGACGAAGCTGTTAAAATCCATCCCCGGACGCGCAAGGTTATTAACGAAGTCTTTGGTACCGTTGAGACTAAGATAACACGAGATGCGGAGAGTTGTACTTTTGAGATGAACCAAGTTTTAGGGCATGGCTGTGTGCAGTTTGACCCGATATGTCCTGTTGACTATAATGATAACGAGATCAAAAGTGATGTTGAACGGCTTTTAGCCAATACCGTGACGAGGGATATATACCAACAGTGGAGCAAATTAAACCAGTTTCATCTGTTATATGGGGGCTATCGGTTTGGTGATGATGATCCTGGTGATCCTGGTACTTTTAAAAAAGATGATGCTTGGTATGTTAAGGATTTTCAGGCGTTGCGTCTACTGAAAGTTTGGATTGATGAGCCAGACAACCTGGAGAGGCTTGAGAGAGAGGTACGCGACAACCCATTTGCTTGTGAGTCAGAACACAAAATATACATAGTAGACAGAAAAGGCAAACGGATAGCGGAAATACCTATTGTACGGTTTCTTTTTGAGCATTTGCATGGGCTCATTAGATACTATTATTTAGGACAACCACGTAATTATCGTGACGCCATTAAAGAATATTATAACAAATATTATGATCCAAGCCAAGTTGGAGAACATAATGGTTTTGTTTATTTAATTAATAAAGATAACGAAGTGACACTTTGTACATATGTTGGAGACGCAGAGAAAATTGAGATTCCGTCAGAAATACATGGTCATCCTGTTACAAAGATAGATGATGGTTGTTTTTATCAAAACCGCAGGATAACACACGTTACAATTCCAGCGTCTGTTCGGATAATAGGAGATTGTGCGTTTTACGAGTGTCGCAACTTGACTACAGTTACATTTGCAGAAGGTAGCCAGCTGGTTACGATTGGCGAATGTGCATTTGAATGGTGTACAAAACTAAAGGCAATAGCTATACCAAGGTCTGTTCAGACGATAGCTGACAAGGCGTTTTCCTACTGTATCAAATTGGGCACAGTAATATTTGCAGAAGGTAGCCAGCTGGTTACGATTGGCAAAATGTCATTTCATAGTTGTGCACTGTCGGAGATAACTATACCAGCGTCTGTTAAAACGCTAGGATCTGAGGTGTTTGGACGATGTTCCAGCCTGCGAACAGTTGAATTTGCACCTGGTAGCGCGCTGATTATGATTGGCGACTATGCGTTTGATAGGTGCAAAGAACTAACATCAATGACTATACCAGGCTCTGTTAAAACGCTAGGAAATCAGGTGTTTTGGGCGTGTACCAACTTGGTTACAGTTACATTTGAAAATGTTAGCACACTGCAAAAGATTGGCGACTGTTTGTGGACGGAGTGTGACAAATTAGAAAAAATTAAATTTAGCGGGCCTTGTGAGCTCACAAGAGAACTGACTGAAAAGCTGTTCAATTACAATTGATGACGGTTCAGAAGTAATTATTGACTGCAGA
>JAZQHA010000042.1:0-2551 GCA_045540315.1 Acutalibacteraceae bacterium
CCTGTGCGCTCTGCGGGGTGTAGGTCTGTAAAAGGGCGGTGAGGTAGGACGCTAACTCATGGGGGTTATGCCCGATACTGTCAAGGTCATAGCGGTATTCGTCATAGCCAGGGTGGGTGCTTTCGATATTGTCAATCTGCTGCTGAAGCTCGTTTTCCTTTGCGGCGTAATTATTTTCCGTCGCCACAAGGTCGCTGTCCTCCGACGTGTAGGAAGTCCCAAGTATGCCGTTCATCAAGCCGGAGAACATGGAACCGCAAGAGGAAAGCCCCGCCGATACCATGATGAATAAGAGCAGCGCGGCAACGGCGATACATACGCCCGCCGGGTGCCGCCCTACAAAAGCGATTGCCTTTTTTGTTTCCTCGGCGGTCTTTTTTGCCGCCTTGCGGGTGTTCTCTGCGGCTTTCTGCGCCGTTTTTGCGCCGCCTTTCCTTGCCGACTTTGCATACTGCCGCTTGATTTGCTGCTTCTGCATGAAGCGGGAAAGGGGATTGCCCGCAATCTGCGGATTGTCATGCAGGGCTTTATGGTACTGGAAATCCACATTCGCCTTGAACGCCGCTTTCTCTGCCTTTGCCGCCGCCCGGTAGGGTTTGAGCTTGTGGCTGTGGTAGCCCTCCTTGACTTTCCGCGCCCCGTACTTTGCGCCGCGTTCTGCCAGTTCTTCGGATTTGTGCGCCCCCTCAACGCCGGAATTGTCCTTTTCAACGGAATGTATTTTGTTGTGGACGAAAATACCCGCTTCCTGTGCGGGGCGGGATAGCGGGTTATTGTGGGGCTTGTTCTTTCCTATGGGCTTTTCCCGTTCCTCAAAGCGTAGGCGGGTCTTGCCTTTCCCGGTGGCTTCGTCAAAGGTGCGCTCCCCCACAAGTTTCTTTTCTTTGGGGATAGCTGCCTTTGCCGCGTCCAGACGGTCGGCTGCTTTGTCCGATTTTCGGATATACTTTTCAAGCTCCGGCGTTGCCCGTTCTTCCTCGGTAAACTGCAAGCGGGAAGTACGGGTGCGGGCTTCGGCTTCTGCCTGTGCTTTCCTCGCCGCCTTTTTGCTCGTCTTTCTGGTATGCGCCCCGTCGATATGCTCCATGACGCGCTCGGCTGCGGCGGTGTCCTGTTCCCGTTCTGCCCCCGGCGCATGGGGAAGCGTCGGCGCGTCGGCTGTGGGCGCGGGAGCTGTGCCGCCCGGTAGGGGCTGCGCTGCCTGTTCCGGCTGCTGCGGGGCGGCTTCCTTTCTGGTAAGGTCAGCGTCCCTTATGCGGTTGCTGATACGCTTCTTCTTGCCTGTGGCGGCGTTTACCTCAACGGCTCCCTCGCGGGTCATTTTCTGCGTGACTTTCTCACGCGCTTTATACTGTTTTATTTTTCTGTCCCTCCAATCCGCGCCCTTGCAAGGGCGCAATATTCGGCGTTTATCTCAATGCCTATATAATGCCTGTGAAGCTGCTTTGCGGCTGCCCCCGTCGTGCCGCTGCCGAAAAAGGGGTCAAGCACAACGCCGCCTTTCGGACAGCCCGCCTTGATACAGGTTTCGGCTAACTTCGGCGGGAACGCGGCGAAATGCCCGCCCTTGTAGGGAACGGTATTGATAAGCCACACGTCCCGCCTGTTGCGCATGGTCGGCATGAGGGCTTCGTCGTAGTAGCTGCCGCTTCGCGCCCGGTTAAGCCCCTGTACGTTCCCCTGTCCGGGTACTTCGTCCGCATATTTCTGTCCCGCGCTGCGCCCGGTGCGGTACCGCGCCGCCGTTGTAGGGGCTAACGGCTCGGCTATGGCGGCTGCGTCATAGAAATACTTCTTTGACTTCGTAAGCAGAAAGATATGTTCATAGCAGCGGGTAGGGCGGTCTTTCACGCTCTCCGGCATGGGGTTCTCTTTCTGCCAGATAATATCGCTCCTTAAATACCACCCGTCAGCGCGTAGGGCAAAAGCCAAGAGCCACGGAATACCGATTAAGTCCTTTTGCTTGCAGCCCGCCGCCTGTCTTGCGATTGATACGGCTTGACCGTTCCTCCCTCTGGGGTTCTTCGGGTCTGCATGGTAGCCTTTATTTCCTGTGCCGCAGTAGGTGTCCGCGATATTCAGCCAGAAAGTACCGTCGGTACGCAGTACCCGGCGCACTTCGCGGAAAACTTCGGTAAGCCTGTCAATGTACTGCTCCGGCGTGTCCTCCCGCCCAATCTGTGCGTCAAGCCCGTAATCCCTAAGTGCGTAGTAGGGCGGGCTTGTGACGCAACAGTGTACGCTTTCCTCTGGAAGCTCCCGCAAGGCATAGAGCGCGTCCCGGTTGATAATGGTGTCTATGTTCAGCTCTGTCATGCTTCGCCCACTTCCTCCGGCTTCGTCGTCATTACCCGGTAAAGCTCGGTATCTTTCGGGAAGCGGTCTACAAAGGGCAGCACCACGTTCCCGTAGAAGATAAGCCCCTCGCCCGCTTCGGTGTGGGTGACATACTTCATCTGCTGCGGGGAAATGTTTAACTGCTTCGCAAGGATAGCCCGGTCGCCCGCCGCCTGATTGAGCATGAGGACAAAATCAGAGTTTTCAAAGATAT
>JAZQHA010000043.1:0-3004 GCA_045540315.1 Acutalibacteraceae bacterium
GCGAAGCACAGACGAAGTTTGTGCCGCGTGGGTTACGGCAAGGCAGCATTATCAATAAATCTCAAAAACATTGCAAAAAAAGAGATCTCTCACATACGTTGCCTTTGGCCCCTTTGGGCGGCGAACTCCGTTTCGAGATGACAAACACTATACAAACACACCAATTTATAGCGAAAATTTTATATCGAACTCCGGTTAACATACAATCGGCATTAATAGCCTATGAAAACAATAAATGAGGGTGACTCAAAAGTCCTTTTTTAAGACATCACACCCCCGCTAGAATATGTTCTGGCGGGGGTGTGCGCTTTGTGTATATCACTTTTGGGTCACCCTCATTTATTGTGCTTGTTTAGTTATCTGAACTATCTACGCCATTACTTTACAAAAACCTTTTTGCCGTCAATAATGTATATTCCCTTTGTTGGAACTTCTACTTTTCTTCCGGTCAAGTCGTAAATAGCTTTGACATTTACGTTTTCACCTTTCACCTCGTCAATGCCGGTACTGCCATTGATAGTCCACACTTTAGAACCTGGGCAAACCTGATTCTTGCTATGCCACATTATATTATTACCGCCCCACTCGTCGATGTAACTCTCACCTGCATGGTCAACAACAATCTGTGAAAGGTCGAGTGTGTATTTGCCTGCAGCAGTAATAGGTGTAACTGCGTACTCATAGCCTGTCCACTGTGCATTTACAAGGTACTCAAGTGTTTTGCCGAGGTTAGACGTTGGGTTATATGTCAAAGTATAATCCTTGTCTTCGCCCTTCAATACAATCTCCTGTGAAATCTGCTGCCAGTTCTCATCCCAAGAGAGTGCTACATTCTGGTTGAACTCGATGATAATCTTATCGAGCTGGTCAACAGTGCCCTCTACAGGAGTGACTGATACCACTTCAAGCGCAGTGATCGTAAATGTGTAGAGCTCTACGCTTACCGAACATTCTTCATTCTCAACACCGTCCATAGTGAAGAAACCTGCGGGGATAACATATGTATATACACCTTCTTCTATGAGCTCACCGAATGATACGGTAATCTTGTTACCTGACAATGTTGCTGTACCCTCTATCTCTGAATCACCGGGAATATAAACGACAACAGGGTCGGCACCTTCAACGAGCTTAACCTCGTTCACGTTCTTGAATGTGATTTCAAGGTCGCCAAGCTGCTTTACTCTATCACCCTCGTTATAGTTGAGAGAGAAAGATGGAGCTGTGTCAATAATCTGGAATTGGTAACTTCTGGATTCATTTATTCCGCCATCTTCGCTTACAAAGATGCCATCATAGACATCCAGATTGTAGCTGCCGGGTTTGGTTATCGGTGTCTCAAGCTCCAGAGTGACACTCTTCTTGTCCTCGCTGATGATTGCGTTATCCTTGATTTTAACTACAGGGCTCCAATAGTTGTCGACAATGTACATTCCGCTTGCGGGTATCTTAACCTCTGCAATAGGTGTGCTGAATGTGAAGACAATTTTGTCAAGTTGCGTTGTAGAACTGTTCGGTGAGACACTTTCTATGGCCAATGGTTTGGCAATGGTAAATGTAAATGTCTGCTCGGGGAATTCCTCGTTGTCAACACTTGTAATTACACCGGCCGGGATTGTGTAGCTGTATGTGCCTGGAGTATTGATGTACATATCTTCCAGTTTCTCCTTTCCGTCCTTTTCGTCAATCACGGTTCTCTGCTCAAACATGAGCATTACCATATTTTTTGACATATAAGGGTCTTCGTAAACACGTGTAAGTTTAAGGCCTTCGCCTGTTTCGGTGTTCTTTACCTCAATGCCACCCTCCGGGAGTGCAACTGTTACATCCTTGTTGAATACAAGCTGGATGTAGTTTACGCTGAAAACGGACGCACCATTTTGGGGTGATGTGTACTGCAATGCAAATGCTTCATCGTCTATATCCTGTGCCACGGCTGCGCCCAGCATGCAGAATATTGATAAAAATAAAAGTGTAATTTTTTTCATAAGCATAGTTTTTAATTATTATTAGGTTGATATCAAAATTATCAATTTTACACACAGAATTATTCTGCGAATATAGTTCAAAATTCCGTCAAAAAATACTCTTCTCTAATAAAATGTCGCTTTTTTACTATTTTTCACATAAAAAAGACATTGCAGAACGAGTCACCTGCAAAACCCACATCTTCAACATCAAGCTGTTTCAAGCATGCAAGACTGATGTATCTTCTTTTTCAGCCTTTACACGCAAACCATTAGGGGCTGTTCGCCATTTTTTAGTGTTTTTGACTTGTAACACAGTACATTAACTGTAGTTTTCATAGTGATTTCCGGTTTACAAATTGGTTTACCCAAATGCTGTAAAATCGTCTGAAACCCACCAAAAACAAAGGCTCAATAGCAAAAAGGTGTGGATTGAGATGGTGTCTCAAACAACTTTTCGTTCAAACAGCTGGGAGAGGACAACTCGCTATTCACGAAAAACATTATCACGTATATGCACCGCTCAAACAATTCCTCTCCTTATACGATGTTTGAACGGTTGTTTGCTGTAATTTGACTTTGTCTAGTCTGCTTGCGTTCGTGGTGCAATTACAAACGGGTTTGTATTGCACTCACTTACCCGCAGCCTTTATCGGTGACGGATATTTGGGATATCACCTTAGGCGGTTGTATAGCAATGGTAATTCTAAAAAAGAAACCGGCACCGTTGAATTTCACAACTTAAACCTGGTTGATTTTTGGAAATAGTGCGAGGATTGTTTGACTGTTAGTTACACACTCTGCAAGGAGTGGCTAACTGAAGGAGTTCCACAGCACCCAAAAATCAAACAGAAAGTTTAAGTGGTAAGACCTCTTTGACTGAAAGATGTCGTTTACGACTCTTGAATTTTTTAAATCGACAATACCGCCAGCAATTAGTCGTGCGTAGCACCGATGAAATTGGGGCTCACCTGCAAAGTCTAGGGGGATGAGAAAAACTACAAAGCAAAACTAAAGGTTTTCAAATATCGCTATCG
>JAZQHA010000044.1:0-2735 GCA_045540315.1 Acutalibacteraceae bacterium
CTCAAGGCAAAGGACGATGCACAGGCGTTTATTCTGCCCCATTTTAGAGATGTCAAAATCAAGGATATTGACGCCGAAATGCTGCAGATGTGGCAGCAGTATATGAAGTCCTACATCACCCGCAACGGAACGCCAATGGCAGATTCAAGCCTCCGCAGAACACAAATGCAGCTCAACGCTGTTTTGAATTACGCAGTTGCCAAAGGCTATTTGCGGTTTTCCCCTATGGTGGATTTGACCAATTTGGGCAGCACAGTCACACCGGAACGCCCCACATGGTCAGACGAAGAATTCTTTCTTTTCAGGCAAGCAGCGCCGGAGGAATGGCGTGTGTTCTACGACTTGATGTATTTCATGGGTTTGCGAATCGGCGAGGCTCGTGCCATCACCCCCGCTGATATTACCTATGAGAACGGGCGCGCTTATTTGCATATCACAAAATCCTGTGACATTGATGGCGAAACCGACTCCCCCAAAAGCACTTCCAGTACCCGCACACTTTTGTTGCCGGAGGAAATCGAGCAGGGGTTAATGGACAGAATTTCCCGCACCTATGGACTCAAGCCATACGAGCGTATTTTCTGGGAGCGACCCGGCGGTATCTATTCCATCACAAACAGGGCTTGCGAAACAGCAGGCGTGCGTAAGATTAGTCACCACGATATGCGGCATAGCTGCGCTACCAATCTTGTGGCAAGTGGTGAATATACTCTCGTTGATGCCGCACGCTTTCTCGGTCACAAAAACGCCTTTGTGACTGCCAATACCTATGCCCATAGCCCCCAAACACATAAAGCAGCGATTGCATATTCCGTATCAAAAAGAATGCAGCGAATGGCTGCTTAAGGGCTGACCCGGTAGACGAAAGGCTACCTGGTCTTATCCTGCTTTCTGTTGATTTCTGTGATAATTTGTGATATAATTCTATTCAGCAAATAAGAATATGTCGAACGGAGGAGAATTATATGAAGAGCAAGAAAGTTCTAATTGTAATCGTGGTTGTTGCTATCGCTATAGTAGCAGGAATCATATGGTTTAACAGTGTTGCTAACATGGGAAGCTCCAATATTTTCACTGAATCGGGAGGGTGCATTTCCGTTTCCTTTGATAAACGGGAGGTAAAAACAGTTGATAAAGTTGTGGTATCTAATGGCGAGAAGGAAGTCACTATCGAAGACAATACCTTCGTTGACCGTATTGTTAATGAAACAAAAGTTGCCACACATATTTGCAGAAGATGTCCAGAGGATAGAAGAATAGATTTGTATTGTGGCGACACACTCGTTCGCTCTATGGGGTGGTCAACCTGCTGCGATACCGTACGCGTTTATAGTGCAGATGATACTCACTGGGTTTTCTCTATTGAGGGTCAAGAAGATGAAGGATATGTCTACTTGTCTAATGCATTAATTAGGCAACTTAATGATTTGTTTACTTAATTGGGTTTTATCTAACTGTTCGACCTATTTTCGCTTTACAGCTCGTATTCCTCGTTGTCCAGCTCGTTTAAGTCGTCCACAACCGCCTGCGCCTCTGGGCGTACATAGTCAAGAACTGTGCCCCGCCCCATAGCAATGTTTTGCAGCTTGCCGAAGAGCCGGCCGAGGGATTCACTCAGCCGTGACACAAGCCGTTGCAGCCGTGTCTTTTCCTGCGTAAGCGTTTCCACCTCTGCACGAACTTCCTCACGCACTTCCGTCAGCTTGCGGACTTCTTCCTTTACAGCCTCTTTTTCGGCATGAACAGCGGCAAGAGCCTTTCGTTCCTTTTGGGCTACATACTGCTCCAAAGCCATTGTTTGCTTTCCAGGCTCAGCGGGGATTTCCTCGATTTCGAGCCCACATTCCCGGGCACACTCCAAAGCAATGCTACGCTCCATTTTGGAGAAGCTTTGCTTGCGGTTGTTGTGCCTGGTTTCCTTTTTAGTGGGGTCTGGACGCTCTATGCCAAGCTGCTCAAGAGCTTTCGCTTGCGACACTTCAAGCAGTCCGTCTTTTCCGGTAGCGCACCATACCCGGCGGATATGGGCGTGGGGCACGCTTTCGTCATTGTGTATGGCAACATCCAAAAAGCGTACCTTGTCCCCAAACTTGGCTCGCATATGGAAAAGGTACAGCGAAAGGAATTGCTCCACGGTTTCCGGGCTGACTGTGCCGCTGCGGTTTCCAAGCTGAACGATGGTTTCTTCCGGGCAAGTGCGGGCACTTTTGCGGTATTCGTCGATGGTCTTGCAGCGTTCTGCGTGTCCGCTTTTGGTGTAGCGGTCATTTTGGGCAGCAAGGGATTCGCCGAATAGTTCTTCGTAGCAATCTCTTTCGTGTTCGTCAAAGCTCTTTTTGGGCTTGCCGTCCTCACCCAGCTTTTGCGGCTTTTGTGTAACCGGATTGATAATGCGGTAAAAATTCTCGTGTTCCGGGTCGGGGTTGATGTGGTCGGCAGTAAAGCCGTTTCTGTCATTGTGTTTTGTGGAGAATGCGCTGCCATCTGCCCGCGTTCTCCCGTTGTGATGTGTCATTCGCATGGGGTGTCCTCCTTCCGGCGGGGGCGGTATCGTTGAGCCCGCACGGGGTACACCTATATAATGACAGCGAAGGCGCATAAACTGTGTCGGCAGATTAGTACCCCGTACCATTTTGCCGAAAGCAAAATGCGGGGCTCTCCGAGGGGGAACGGATTGCAGCTATGGATTGCACCATAACTGCAATGTTGCATTACGCAGGTGACCCCGCATAATG
>JAZQHA010000045.1:0-1806 GCA_045540315.1 Acutalibacteraceae bacterium
AGCATCTGCCTTACAAGCAGGAGGTCACAGGTTCGAGCCCTGTTGTTCCCACCATATAACATGGCCCTGTGGTGCAGTCGGTTAGCACGCCAGCCTGTCACGCTGGAGGTCGACGGTTCGAGTCCGTTCGGGGTCGCCAGATAAATACGCATCTGCGTGTTTTGAGCAGAGCTTGCTCTGCTCAACATGCCTCTGTAGCTCAGTAGGTAGAGCAGCGGACTGAAAATCCGCGTGTCGTTGGTTCGATTCCGACCGGAGGCACCAGAACCGACTGATCCGGAATCGAAGAAATTCGATTCCGACGGTCGGCAAGATGCGGGTGTAGCTCATCCGGTAGAGCGCCACCTTGCCAAGGTGGAGGTAGCGAGTTCGAGCCTCGTCACCCGCTCCAAAAAAGCAGATGCGTCAGCATCTGCTTTTTCTTTTTATGCGCCCGGTGTCAAGAAGGGAACATCTGTTGGATTTCCGGTGTCGCTGTCCATGGTTGCGAGAATCTGGCTGAGCAGGATGGCACGCTTGGAATCGATGCGCTTCCATGGGCCACCATCGATGCGCATGAAGCGGTTATCCCGCTGCTGGTAGACCTTTTGCGTGCTGTCCGAATAACGAAGCGTGATATAGAAAATGCTTCCCGGTATTTGCTCCGGGTCCTCAGAGGGGGTCCCGTAGGGGGAAATGCTGCGAAGATAATAGAGAATTTTCTGCATTTTCTCAGGTGCAAAAAAACTCCCCTCAGAAACGATGCTGTCTTTTTGATAGCGCACATCAATTTGCGTTACGACCCGGTATGCTTCCGTTTCAGAGGGGCGATGTTTCATATGGGCACAGCCGGCAGTAATCAAAAATAAGATCACAGAAAGGAAAATAACTGTACTTTTGCGTTTCATCTGCATCCCTCCGCAATTAGGATGTACACAAAAGCAAAGAATTCTCGTGGAAAATACAAACAAGACATGAAGCTTGTCCGTGAAATTGAAATTTTGTCGAGCATTTCAAATATGCGCCTGCCACAATCCACCTGCTTTCCCTTGAAACAGTCACGACCGCTGTTTTATAATGCCGATGTGATGAAATGTGCGGCAAGGGGGAGCGGAGAAAATGAAGCGGATTGGGCGACGTATACTGGTGATCGCAGTTGTTTTGGGCGG
Source organism: Acutalibacteraceae bacterium (assembly GCA_045540315.1). Lineage (GTDB taxonomy): Bacteria > Bacillota > Clostridia > Oscillospirales > Acutalibacteraceae > CAG-557. Next base: position 1,149 of record JAZQHA010000045.1, read on the forward strand.
TGTTTTGGCATGGCTTTTTTCACCGGATAGCCGCACCGGAGAGGTGGATGGCGCACCGCAGGAAGCAATGCCAACCGATGCGCCCCAATCGCCGGGTATGGACTTTCCCATCACCCTTGACAGTGGGCTCGTGGTGGAAGAGATGGTCAGTTATTCGGGAACGTTTTATGAGGATAGCTCGGATGAGAAGGTCCATGATGTTGCAGCTCTGATGCTCTATAATCCGCAGAAGCAAATGGTGCGGTTTGGGGCAGTCGCATTGGAGCAGGATGGAAAGCAGCTGTATTTTTTTGTCTACTGCCTGCCACCCGGGGGCAGATGCCTGATTCTTGAGAAGCAGCGGAGTGCTTATCAGGAATCTGCTGTCACGGATTGCCGGGAACTGAGCATCCGCTGGCAAAGCCATGAGCTGCAAAGTGAGCAGGTGCGATATGTAGGCTTTGGAGAGAGCCTGACGGTGGTCAATCACAGCCCCCAGCGGCGCAGCATCACGGTCTGGTATAAGCACTATGACCACGAAAAGGCGTACTACCTCGGCGGGGTTGCCTACTCGGCTTATTACTTTATGGTCGCACCGCAGGAACAGCGTAGCTTAACACCCTCACATTATCATGCCGGCAGCTCGAAGGTCGTCGCAATTGAATCAAATGGGTCTGCT
>JAZQHA010000046.1:0-33120 GCA_045540315.1 Acutalibacteraceae bacterium
GTTTTATATACTGAAGAGATTAAAAATGAAATTCTTAAGGTTTTAACTACCCCAGGTTCTATAACTACCCCAGGTAGACTCGTTATAACTGACATATATGAGCGACTTGAGAATATATATAAAGGGTATACATATCAAGGAGAGGACATGCAAGAAGGGGAAAAACAATTTTTGATGTACCCCTACGCAGGAATACGAATTGAATTTACACTAACAACCAGAGAACTATGCCAGTAGTACATTTTGCAATGATTTTTTGGGCCTTAATTTGTATAATTTTAGCGCCCGCATTTACTATTCTGCTCATCGGGAAATTGGGCATAAGGGAAGTAGTAATTGCCAAGGCCCCGCGCCTTATTTCTCAGCTATTCAGCTGTGACTTTTGTCTAAGTTTTTGGATATCGCTCATTCTCGCTATTATTCTCGCTATTTTCTTTAGAGAAATAAGTATTATATTTATCCCAATATTATCAACCCCTATAACGCGTCTTTTAATATGAAACGCATAAGAATAAATAACAAAGTTATATTGGTTTATGACAATGTGGATGATATGCCTATCATAAACTTTCAAAAATACAATAAGTACTTGCTTATTGATTCTGGCATCGGCTCGGATGTCGATGATATTGATTCGCACATCGTGAAAATAGCAAAGTATATAAAAGCAGATGACCGTAAAAAAGCTCTTGCAGAACTCCAGAATATGCGCCAAAATATGTATATGGTTAACTGCGAGATATCACCAAAGTATATGGCTTTTGCAGCTCTTATCCACAGCGTAGACGGCAAAGAAGTAACGGATTTGTCTGATGATGGCCTAAAAAATTTACTTCAGGATATTAAAGAAATTAAGCACTCTGTTGTTGCCGAATTTCTTCAGTGGCTAAAAAAAAAATTACGTCCGAGCTAGAAATATACTTTCCAGGTGATTTTATAAACCCGAGAGAAAAAGAAGCCTATGACGTACTGAAAAATCGAACGCTTCTCGTTTTAGATTTTATAGTGAATGGCGTCGACAACTCAGAGCAAATTGAAGCCATTGATACGCGGATGCTGCTTTCACGTATTCCCAAATCATTCGTTGGCAGCGACTCGGTAGAAGTCAAATACGACAAGCAATTTGAAAGTACGTGCTTGCTCATATCTCAGAAGACAAGTATAGATGCTAGAAAAATGACTGTACTTCAGTTTTATAATGCCGTTGAAAATATCAAGCAGCAAGCGGAAGCAGAGATGAGAAATTCAAAACTGAAAAAACGAAAATAGAGTATGGCCGAGGGAGATAAGATTAGTTATAGTGATATAATTCAGCCTGACGATTCGATTGAAAAACTAGTTGGGCAATTAGGAGAGCTTACCAAGCAGTATGACACGATGATAGGAGCTATCAGGGCAGGTGCGGATAGAATCACCCAGGCTCTTAAGGCTACAAGTGGGGCAACAACCGAGGGGCGCAAAAGCATCGAAGACGCGGCGAATTCTACTTCAAGGCTCGAGCGCGCACAAAAAGAACTTAAGCTTGCTCTTTCTGATACTGGTAAGCAAATCGCGTGGTTGAAAGCGCAGACTGCAGATGCTAATAGAATGACCGTTGAGCAGCAGCGGTATGTCAAGCAAGCTGTTTCATCGTACGATAGGCTTAAATCAGATTTGCGTGAGATGGTTAACCTATATAGGTCTTTAACAGCGGCAGAAAGAGATGACAGCCAGATGGGCAAACAGCTTATTAGCGACATTATGAATCTTACAAAACAAGTTCAAGCTTTAGATGCCGCTATGAAGCCGCACATCCAAACACTATCAGCTGTTGAAAAAGCAGAACAAAAGCTCGCATATTTGCAGTCGGCAGAAGGTCAGCAGCTACTTGCGCTTAAAGCGAAAATAGCTGAGATAACGAGAGCGCGTAAACAGCAAAAAGCCTCAATTGACCCTCTTGTTGCTGCTCAAGAAAGATTAGCATATGCTCATTCATATGAGAACCAGCAGCTAAAACTCTATTCAACTCAAATCAGCGAGGCAAACAGAATTGCGAAGCTTCAAGTTCAAATAGCCTCATCAGCCGAAGGTTCGTATAATCGGCTTGCAGCTCAGTATGAATTGAATAAAATAAAACTTAATCAAATGTCCGGCGCTCAGCGCGCTGCGGCAGATGGTGGAAAAAAGCTTGAAGCCGAAACAATCGCTCTTTACGAGCAAATGAGGAAATTACAAGAGGCGACAGGCAGCTATAAATTATCGGTCGGGCATTACCAAAGAACATGGGATGGTCTTGGCATATCTGTATCAAATGTCGTTCGAGAACTGCCTGCGGCGGCAGTGTCGCTCAATACTTTCTTCCTAGGTATATCGAATAATATACCTATATTGGTCGATGAAATTAACCGCCTGAGAGCTCAAAATAAAGCTTTTCAAGCCGAAGGCAAGCCGACCGTGAGCATTACTAAGGAAATAGTTAAGTCTTTACTTAGCTGGAACACAGTTCTTGTTGTAGGACTGACCGTACTTTCAACGTATGGAAAGCAGATAATCGAGTGGGCAGGCAGTCTATTTAAGGCTAAAGGCGCAGCTATTTCATTCGAAGAAGCGCAAAAAAACCTGAATGAAGAACTCAAAACTAATAACGCCAATTATGGCGCTAACGTGGTAGCCTTAAAGCGATTGCAGCGAGAATGGCAAAAGCTGGAAATAGCAACAGATAAAGCCGAATGGATTGAAGCCAACCAGAGCGCGTTTGAAGACCTAGGATTTGCGATAGAAGACGCCACCGACGCCGAAAATGTATTTGTAAATAATACTGAAGCCGTGTTGGCGGCATTTAGAGCAAGAGCTAAAGCTGCGGCGGCTGAACAGCTTGCAATAAAAAGCTACGAGAAAGCATTCATTAAACGAACTGAGGCCGAAGCGCTAGTTGAGCAAGGCCCTACAGGCGGGATGCAAGCGCAGGCTAGTATAGGTTATATAAGCACCGGAGGTACTGGCCCAAGCGGAGGCTATACGCAGGGCCAGCAAGTTCAAAATACCGCGCAGGCTTTGCATGAGCAGAAAGTAGCCGACCTAAATGCTGAGGCTACTGCAGCAGAGGCCGCAGCTGATGCGTATTTTGATTTACAAGCCGGGTATGAGGCTGAAGCCGCAGCCATATTAAAAGCCGCGAACATTAAAGCTAGTCTCCCTGACGACCCTGACGACCCTGACGACCCGCGTAAACCAAGGACTCCAAGACAAAGGGACCTGACGGACACGGTTAACAGAATGGCCATATCTGTGCAGGAAAAGTACGAGCGCAGTATAACTGCTTTGGAGCGCAATGAATATGCAAAGCGTAGAAAAGAAGCTATCGGCGCTGCAAATGCTGAAATTCGTGAACTCGAAGAGACTTATCGTAAGAATGTTGACTACCTGAATGATACGGAGAATAAATATAAAGACCTTACAGCTGAAGAAATTGCGTTAGTTCAGGAAGCACAACAGCGAATACGCCTAACTATCACTAATACCCAAGAGCGATTAAATCATGAGTTGGAGTTGATAGAAAAAGATAGACAGATATCTGAGTTAAAACTTACAGAAGAGACCATTCAGCTGCGATTAGACGCAGTTAAAAAAGGTTCTGAGGAAGAGTTACAGCTCAGGATGAATGCTATTGAGGCTGCTCGCGAAATAGCGCTCTTAGAAAATTCAAAGCTCCCAGGTTCTCAGCAACAAAGTGAAGCAACCATAAACGCCGGATTTAATAAGCAGCTTGACGCACTTTTGCTGGAGTTTGAGATGACTGCCTTTGAGCAGCAGCAAGAACTAGAGCAAGCACGATTTGATGAGGTTAAGCGCTCCGAGAAAGAAATTACGCGCTTTAGGCTTGAACAAGAAAAAGCCAGATGGGAAAAGCAAATTCAACTTGCTGAAAAGGGCGCTTTAGAATGGAGTCAAGCTCAAATAGATACAGCGAAAGCAGCTGTCAGAGGTATAAATCGCGAGCTATCTGAGTTAGAAGGCTTCAAAGGCTATTTGGTTAGTCTGGGTGAAAACGGCATAGCTGGTAGTTTGCTTGAGCTAATGGGATTTGACGACAATGCGATTAGCGCTTTCGGAAGCGCCGTTGATACTGTTATTGGGTATTTGCAAGAGATAGCTGATGCTGAAGCGCAATTAGCAGAAAAAGCTGTAGAAGCGGCTGAAAAACGTGTAGACGCAGCTCGCGAAGCGTATGACGCAGAAATCGAGGCCCGTAATAATGGATATGCTAACAGCGTGGCCACTGCCAAAAAGGAATTAGAGCAGGAAAAGAAAAAACAGCAGCAAAAGCAAAAACTTCTCGAGCAAGCACAGAGACGCCAAGAAGCTTTGAATGCGATTATGCAAGCTGGTTCACTTATCACGGCATCTGCTAATCTGTGGAGTTCTTTTTCTTCTGTGCCTATCGTCGGACCAATTCTTGCAGCTACAGCTATTGCTGCTATGTGGACTTCATTTGCAATTGCCAAGGTTAAAGCAAGACAAGTAACTGCTAGCTCTGAAGCGTATGGAGAAGGCGGTCTTGAGTTCTTAGAAGGAGGCTCTCACGCATCGGGCAATGACATTAATCTCGGCACTCGCAATAAAAAAGGTAAGCGCATGCGCGCTGAAGGCGGTGAAGCTTTAGCTATTATTTCCCGAAAGCAAACTAAACGGTATAGAAAGGTATTACCTGACATTATTGATAGCCTAAATAAAGGAATATTTGAAGATAAGTATATTAGAGCTTTTGATAATTCTGAAGGAATAAGTCTTTTCTCCATGCCTGGAGAAGGCGCAAATCTCTCAAAACTTGAGAGCGACGTACAGAGCATACGAAAGCAAAATGAGAAAAGATATTTCTCTTTGCCCGATGGTACTGTGGTTATTCAGCACAAAAATGTTACGCGAAAAATTAAAAGTTGATTATGAAACCAGCTAAATATAAATTTTACTTATCCGCGAATGGCGGGGAGCGCATACAAGTCGCTCCTCACTATTCAAAGTTAACTAAAAAATATGCTAAAGAGAGTGGGCAAGAATTTTTTCGTACATCTCTGGAAGGAGGAATGAGCCTGTTTGGCTCTGATTTTGAGTTAGTCGCATCGAAAAGTCTTAGCACCAAATTTTCTTTGACTATAGAAAAGCTAAACTCGACTACGGGCATCTGGGAGACATATTATACAGGTGAATTTAGTAAAACAGACTGCAAGCTAGACTACTCAAAGAAGAAATGTGAATTCAAAGCGCAAGCGGCAGACGAGTATACCGAGGTGATGAATAAGTACGATAATACTTATGACCTCGTTAAGCTAGCTCCAGCTATTACTAGCATCGACTTGTACAAGCGCTCGCTGATGCAAATCTATGTTATGGGCTCGAGTACTATTTCAAATTTTTTCGGGGGAACATACTGGGAAAGTGAAGTAAACGAGGTCATTGAAAGCCACAATGAGCTAGTAAATTATTATTTTGCCAATATAGGTAATGCCAATGAGTTCTACGTGGAAAATTCTGGAGTCGATGGCGCCAACGGTGTATATGCAGGCGTGGACGGCGTATGGTATAACAGTAATGGATATAAAGCTGAATTAGAGTTTGTCTATAGCGAGCCGGTAGGCAACACGAGCGGCTATTACCTTGTAATTAAAGAACCAGATTCGTCTGCGATAATATTCCGCTCGATAACTGTTATTGTTTTGCCAACTGCTGAGGCACACCCATATATAAATACGTCTTCTATGGGTATGACTCGCGCGGATTCTCCCTCTACCTCAGTAGTGTTCACTATAGACACAATTTTTACGTATCAAGTATACAGAAGATTATTGTGCGATGTAGAGACCGCTCCAGATGGAACCCCGACGTATGATTTACCTACGGATGACTTTGTGTCCGACAATCGTAATTTTAAGAAATGCGTAGGTTTTTCAGGAGGTCTAGTTTTTTGCACTACAGCAACTAGAAAAACACCTACTCGGTTCGGCGTAAATGACTACGGAGAATATTTTACCGATGAATTTATTCCTATATACGCTGGTTTGGGAAGAGCTCTTCCTATTTGCCGAAGCGCTTGGGCTAATGCATCGCTGTGGTATGTTTACAGTTCTTCATATGAAGAATGGGAACCCAAATTGCGCAAACGATATACGGTAGAAGACGCATATTCAGTAGCCGATGTTATTAAAGTTCTTTTGAAAGAGATTGACCCGTCCTTATCTCATGAAGCAACTACTGAATATAGCCAATTTCTCTATAACACCGATGCTCCGCCCGTGGGCAAAGCAAAATTTTATACTTGCATTACCCAAAAGACTAATATTCTTAAAGGAGATTATGACCAAGCGGCCCAAAAGGCTGAACTTTCGCTGAAAGAGCTCATGGACATGCTGCGTGACTGCTTTAGGTGCTATTGGTTCATTGAAGATGGAAAATTTAGAATTGAGCATATATTATATTTTATAAACGGCGGAAGCTATTCCGCGTATTCTAGGTATCAACTCGATTTTACACAGTCCAAAGACCAGTTTAACCGCAGGCCTAATTGTTATTTTCAGTCGGTCGTAGAGTATGATAAATCAATGCTGCCCGGGCAGTATAAATTTGAATGGATGGATAATGCATCTGAGCCATTTGCTACTCCAGCGGTCAGTATAAGGTCAGAGCATGTGCAAAAAAATGTTACTGAAGAAATACATATTAATAAGTTCTCGTCGGATGTAGATTTTATGCTATTTAATCCATCAGAATTTTCAAATGAAGGCTTTGCGCTGCTATTACCCGAGTTAGTTGATGGCAAACTAGAATTACCTATTAAAACCACGCAAGGCATAGCTACTGGAAATGGTGTATATTCTATAACGACACAAAATTCGTATGCCACGTGGCTATCTTTATTCGGGTTTTATAGGTATGATATGCCCGGTCAGGAAATAGAAGTCAATGGTGTTGACCAATACGCGGCTGGTATTAAGAAATGCATGGAGCATTCAATTGAATTCCCGTCGGCTGAGGACTTAGATACTATAAGGCTTATTAAAACATCTTTTGGCGACGGAAAAATATCAGAAATAACGATAAACCTTGATACTCGTCAAGCTAAAGTAAAACTGCAGTACGAGCCGACATAATGGTAAAGTTAAATATGATTAAGTATTTTTAGAGTTTAATAAAAATGAGTATATTCGTATCATGAGATTAGTAAATAATAACATATCGCCTTTGCCATTTTACGATGATATTTCTTTACAGAATCATCGTAGAAGCTATGCATATGGCAGTGTTTATCCGCTCATAGTTCCTAGGCAATTTTTGATACCTTTTCAAGTGCCAGTTACTGCTACAGGAGCAGAAGGATTTCAAGGAGGCTATGTGAAGGCAGCTTATTTGGTTAATTTTAATACGGACCAAGAAATAGATATCTTCGCGGAGATGAACGATGCTGGACTTACAGCGATTTCATACGAGACTTTTTTACTTGTTAAATATCCGGCCCTAATGCCTATTAGTAGCATTAAACTTGAAGGCCGATATTATCTAAAAATACTAGTTTATTTGTATTATGGGTCGGGCGCGACTTTGCAAACTCTATATTCGGACATTTTTACAGCCGTAAATAGCGTAGACGAGTATATAAGCCTAGAATATTCAAATTCTTATAACTTCGAATTCAAAAATGGAGTCGTTGATTTTTCAGATGGATTCCGCTTTAAGTGCTATTTATCGACAGAAATTGGCAAACCGGAGTATCAGTTTGAAGAAGAGGTTTCGGAACGCATGGGATATTCATTTATTGAGAGCCAAGTAAGCAAAAAAGTATATAAGTTCACTTTTATAGCTCCTGAATACCTCTGTGATGCACTAAGACTTGTGAGATTGTGCGAAAATAAGCTTATTAAGGCTCACCAGGATGAATATGAACTGACCCTATTTAATATGAATCCCACCTGGGAAGAACAAGGTGATTTGGCTTCTGTAGAATGTGAATTTGAAACAGATACAGTAATCGCTAACATTGGAGGTTTTGAGCCTGTAAAGCTCGGAGGCCTCGGCGCAGATTTTAATGCAGATTTTAATGCAGATTTTGATGTAGAATCGTAATCCTAAAATAGTATGGCATACGAGACGTTAAAGCAAGCTATTGCGAATGTGATTCGCACTAATGGTAACCAAGAAATTACTGGAGCGCTGCTTCAGCAAATCCTAACTTCGATGGTAAATACACTAGGAGCAAAATATCAATTTGCAGGTGTAGCTACATTAAATACCAATCCTGGGGTGCCTGATGGCCCTGTATTCTATCTTGCCTCAACTTCTGGAAATTATTCTTACTTTGGACTAACTATTCCATCTAATGTAAACTATCTCTGTGCGTTTATGTGGAATGGCTCTCAATGGCTTAATGAGAGAATAGCTGACTTGGGTTTGGCGACTGCCGATGTTGAGTATGATGGTTTTTTAGAGCGAATGACATTATCGGGAGGCAAGTTTGCGAAAGATATCGAAGGTACTCGCAAGTTTACCATCTCAAGTATTGAAGGCAACACTGTTATAAAAGGAGATTTTCTGATATCAACAGTTGCGACGGCTATTACGCTCAGTAATGGTATATCTATTCCACTGCCTATTACTTCATTATTTTCCACCGGAATAAAGCGCGCAGGTACGGCCTTTGATGAGATAAATGCCACGCAGAAAATACAGCGCGTAGGTGAGATTGATTTGGGCACTTTGACCTGGAATTACAGCACGACGGCTCATGTATTTTATGCTGCTTTGTCGAGTGTTGCGCATGGCGCTTACGCGGATGCTATCTGCCCGCGCTATAGCCCTGCTGCGTGGGTAAACACACAAAACACAGATAAGACATTTACGATAGGAGAGTATGTTACATGGGGCATACATATCCACGATGATTCGTTTAATGGTGACACCGTAGCATTTAAGAATACTATGGCAGGAGTGATGATGCAATTCAGGCTAAAAAATGAAATTGTTTCCAATGTTGCTAATACTGTGCCCATCTCATTTGAGATAGACAAAGATACTACGTACTCAATTGGTAGCGGTGCGCCACTCATTGTTTTAGTATCACCCAGCCTCAAAAGTCGAATAGACTCTTCGTACGCAATGAGAACAAGGTGGGCGTGGACAGTCGACCACAGCGCAGAGAAGAAAATAACTCTTCCTATTCCTCGCAAATGTGCCAAAGTAAATATAATTAGCGATACCGGGCTTGCAACGACTAAGACCGATAATAAGAAGGGAGTGCTAGAATACTACGATGGCGGCGGTAACTACTTCCGTAAATATATTTTACTAAATGCGCAGGGTACTTCTTCTATGGTGTATGAAGAAAAGAACCAATCCATTGACCTATTTAACGACGATGGCCACGAAGAAAGTTGCGATATAATCTTCGATAACTGGGTACCCCAAGACTCATTCCATCTGAAGTGCTATTATATTGATGTATTCCGCGGCATTTCAAATGTTGCTTACAATTTTGCAGAAGAATGCATCAGGCACCTCGATATACGTACAAATAGAGTTATCTTTGACCGTGAGTCTATCACTGAGAGTAATGGCGCAGGAGACTTTGCCACAGATTTTGGAGATGGTGCGCTATGCCATCCTGATGGTTTTCCATTCGAATTGTATGTTAATGGCGACTATTATGGCCTATTTGCGTGGAACCTAAAGAAGCACCGCAAAAACTATTCAATGGAGAAGAATGACTACACCAAGACTATACTGGATGGTGTTGTTGACGGTGATACCTTCTTTTTTACGCTCGATTGGACGCAGTTTGAACTCCGTAGCCCTAAAGAACTAGTAACGCAGGATGGTAAAGAATATGACGGTGAAAATCCCACGGAAATTATGGGCACAGATTCATCGTATTATAACGCCTCTAATCCAGTACACAAAGGCACAGCAGAGTTAAAAGCTATATTAGTCGACCATTCAACAGTAATAGCGCGAGTAGATGCTTGCGCTACAGCAAATGAGAAGCGCGCCATACTAGAAGAGTATTATGATATCCCGGCAGTATGCGGCTATATTAACATAAGTACAGTGTTAAGCAACGTTGATGGCTTTAGAAAGAATTGGCAATGGACATTGTACAACGGCAAACTTGCACCTAATATTTATGACTGTGATACAGTATTTGGCCGAGTATGGACTGGTTTAAGTGTTACATATCCCGGCAGCATATCACAGCTATTAGGTCGTAACTCTCCTGTAACTCTGAGAGTTATTCAGTTATATGGCAACATATTAAAATCCCAATACGCATCGTTGCGAGATGCGGGCATTATCTCGGTGGATAATATTATGCGGTATGTTGACGATTGGATTGCGCGCTGCGGGCGCGAAGCTATTAAGCGAAATATTGAAAAATGGCCTTACATCCCATCATACCGACCATCAGATACTCCCGCTAACATGACTCCTAGTATAGCAGCTGGAGGCATGTATGATAGTCCATATCGTATTCGCAAGTGGTTGGAAGAAAGAATAGCATCTATGGACGCTTATTATAGCTATACTGAGGCATAACAAAAGAGATGTTAGTAAAATTATGCTATTTGCTTTTGAGCTATTTACCTCGTCCGGAAGAGGTAATCGCTATAACTTAATCGTTTAACATTTTTAATTTTATCACAACTATGGCTGATACAATTGAAAAAATCTACTGCAGGGCCAGAGACAATGACAGTGCTTTGACAGCTGCTATCCTATCTGGCAATAACCGCCGAGATGACTACAACAACTGGATGAACAATCCATTTGCGTATCTCATGTTCTTGGCGTTTACACGCAATGGCGGTTTTGGCAACGACAATAACAGCGTTGCTCTTGAGGCCATTCGTACGCAGATGCAGGACAACCAGAACAGCTCATTGATTATGAGCGCTCTTGGCGACGGCTTCAACCGCAATGATTTTGCTTTGAGCCAGTTGGCACAGAACCTCAACGTCGACTTCAACACTCTTCAGAAGTGCTGCTGCGATGTTCAGGCAGCTATTCGCGAGGTCGGTGGTATGGTTAACTTCTCTGCTGAGAAGGTTATCAATGCCGCTAATCTTGGTGACTGCCGTATAATTGAGGCCCTCAACAGCTGTTGCTGCTCTACTCAGCGTCAGATTGCAGATTTCCGTGCAGATTTGCTTCTTCAGAACTGCAAGGACACAGCAGAGTTGCGCAATGGCCAGCGCGACCTCGGTGCTGCAATTACTCAGGGCTTCTCTGCTACTGCCTTCCAGGCTCAGCAGGATAAGTGCGATATTATCCGCGCCGGTCAGGACAACACTCAGCGCATCATTGATACGCTGAATACTCACTGGAAGGATGAGCAGGCTCGTGAGATTCAGGACCTCAAGGCTCAGATTTCTCAGTTGAAGCAGACTGATGCTATTATTGCTCGCTTGCAGGGTAACGGTTGCGGTTGCAACAACGGCGGCTGTAACGGTGGCTTCTAAAATCAATGAGCTATGTTAAGGCTATCTCCAGTAGGTTTAGCTGCTGCGCCAGTGGCAAACCAGGTGTCGCTTTTGGCGACTTTCAGAGAGAAGCTGTGCCGCCCATTCTGCATTGACTCGAGCGTTCAGCCTTTGGCGACGTTGGTTTACTCAACAGGTACTCCAATCCTCAATGGCACGACCGTTTTCGTCCCTGTCACCGCTAGACTTTCTATCGTAACAGGTTGTGGATGCAATGCCAAGACGCAGCTATTCACAGAGCAATTCTACGTTGCCTTCCAAGGCCAAACAGCTGTTCCAACTGCTGTGACTATCAACTCCGTTGGTAGAATTCAGAACGGAGCATGTGTGAAGTGTGGATGTGCGTATGCGTATTCTGTCAATGACTCGTTGACGATTACAATTACGCCTCCTGCGGCCTAATTCATTTCTGGAGTACCTGAGAAGAATAAACTTCTTGGGTACTCCTTTATTCTTTTAACCAAAAAAAACAACAGAGCTATGCAATTCAAAGATATTAAGCAAAATCACCCGATACACATTCTGGATAAACAAGAATTTTGCATTATTACAGGTAAAGCCACAGCAGTTTCCTTTCCTCGAGTCGAAATAAACCAGAAAACCGGGCGGAGCGAGATGGTTATCGATGTTACCATTGAGGCAAATAGAAAAACTGCCACTTACACAATTCCAGAAAACTTGTCTGTCACATACGCTGGAAGCCTTGTTCTATCTACAGACAAACAGGGCCTGGCAAGAGAAGTAGAAGCCATGGTTGCAAATGCGGACCAAATAATCGCGTCTGTACCTCACGCTCAGAAAATTAAAAACGACGCTCCCACCATTTTAGCCGAGCTTGACCCATCATATCGAGACAAGCAAGAGACGGAGCAGCGCTTTAATAAAATCGAGGGCTCTATGGAGGAGATGAAAAAAATGATGCAGGAATTTATCAAAAAATTCGAAAGTTAAAACTATGGGAAAATTAAAAATGATAGTGGTCAAACACCACGGCCGTGAGCACGGTGAAGATATCACGGTTAAAAGCCACATTACTCATCGAGGAAAAGAGCATGAAGTAGAGTTTGACTTGCCATATGAGCAAGCTGCAAACGCCCTCATGTCTGCAAAAGGGTATTCCGAATATGTAGAGAAGCACGGATATCATTTTACAGAAGCCCTAGCAGAGCATGTAAGTAAGATGATGGAAAATGCTAGCGGGCAAGAGCATTCATGGGCCGCAGCCCAGGTCAAAAAAGCTATGGAGAGCCTCGGTTTGCTGCCTATAGGCAAGACTAAGTCTGAAGCCACGTTGGGAGATATCACATATCTCGCAAATATGTATTATGCAGACCTATATCCTGACCCATTCAAGGATGAGGCATCGTGCCTTAGGGCTGCATATCGAATTGCAGTTGACCCGGACGGGTATAAAGGCATGGTTTTCTGCCGCTGGACGGCCGATGCAATTGGAAAAGCCATAAGCATTGACTGGGAAAAATTCGTGTAGTATGCAGGAGAGAAATGTTATATCAGGGGCAATGGCAACTGTATTCTCTCCTTTTGTAGACGGATGGGAAAGTCTAGCTGTATGGTTCATAGTCGCGTTTGTGCTTATAGTGGCAGACCTTAGATTCGGTGTCAAAGCCTCGAAAAAAAGAGGCGAGAAAGTACGGGGCTCACGAGTTGTTCGCCGCACTATAAACAAACTAGTCGACTATATATGCTGGATTTCTATAGCGTGGGTTCTTGGCGGCTCATTCGGAGAAGTATTTGATGTGCCACTACTAGCTGCTATCGTAATGCTAGTCGTGTGCTCTATAGAAATGTCCAGTATACTTGATAACTATTTTGAGTATAAAGGGCTGCATTTACACTTTAATATCTGGAAATTTTTCTCCAGAATATTTAAGGTGTCAGCCATAGAGGAAAGTATTGAAGAAAAACCTGAACACCGTGAGAGAAATAAGTAAGTTAATAGTTCACTGTTCAGCCACTCCTGAAGGAAGGCATACAACAGTCCAAGAAATAGACCAGTGGCATAGAGCCAGGGGCTGGAAAGGCATAGGCTATCACTATGTGATATACCTTGATGGCTCAATCCATGAAGGAAGAGCTGAACACAGAGTAGGAGCTCACTGCGCGGGCCAAAATGCGCATTCTATTGGTATCTGCTACATAGGCGGCGTTGCAAAGGACGGAAGACCTAAAGATACTCGTACAGATGCTCAAAAACAAGCATTGGTCACGCTGCTTAAAGAGCTTAAAGCTAAATACCCGAATGCTACCATTCATGGGCACCGGGAATTTGCGGCAAAAGCTTGCCCGAGCTTTGATGCCAAGCACGAGTACAGAAATATATAAGCTTTTAAGTCATTCTCGCACTATATTCGTATACGCGAGAATGACTTTCAGTGTGAAAATAAATACTTAATATGCGTATGATTTACATGAGAACGTGGGCCATTGTATTCATTCTCGCGTTAATGTGCAGTTGCGCCACGGTGCGCGAGGTGCCTATAAATACTGTGCAAAAAGACAGCACGCGGGTCGAGCGGGTAATTGAATATAGAGATACAACTATATATGTAGATGTGCCTAGAGAGATAATCCGTGAGGCTGTTCTCGAGTTGGACACTTTGATTATGGAGAATTCCGTGGCAGTCTCTCGCTCTTTCTTTGATACCAACACAAAAACACTAAAAGGCGAATTGCGAAATAAAAACGTATCACTGCCTCATGATACCAAATTGCCTGAGTTTATCGAAAAAGAATTCGTGTTCGAGGAAGCAGAAAAAGAAGTGCCGGTAAAGGTAGAAATAGAAAAGCCATTCATTCCAAAAATTTTTTGGTGGTCGCTCGGAGCCAATGCCGTTTTTGTTATACTGACGGTTTTTAGAATATACAGAAGATTCAGGCCATAAACAATATAAACAATATAAACAATATAAACAATGGCTTGTTTACGCAAAAGCGCGTTGAAAATCAATCACTTATATGAGCCGTAAACAAGGTAAACAATAAAAATATAAATCTCTATATTGGAAAAAATATATGATTTTGCCTGATGTTAGTATTAGCCGAAATTAAAAATATTAAGATAGAACAATATAGAGCTTTGTTTCTATTGTTTACTTTGTTTACGGTTCTTTTCTGTTTTATACCCAGAAAGTTATCAGAATTATTGTTTAGTTTGTTTACAGTGCTGCAATGAAAATTTTTTCAAAAAATTATAAAAAAATTATTAAAAACGGTTTTTATTCTCGGAAATAATTCGTATATTTGCACTATGAAAATAAAATAACAAAATTCAACCAGAAAGATGGAGCAGTTTAACATTAGCAGCGTGATAGAGCACTATAAACTGGACACGGATGACTTAGCAAAAGTGCTATTTCCCGCAGTAAAATATCCAAAACAAGCCTTTGACCGAGTTCTTAAGGGTGAGGCCAGTTTGGATGTCGAGCAGATAGAGCGCCTTGCCTCACATATAGGCGTGCTCATAACAGATTTGTTTTCAGTTAATACTTGGAAAGGCAGCGTAGAAGACGGGTGCATGACTTTACTGAAAGGTGAGTATAAAGTAAAGCTGAACTATAATGGAGTCTATCTCTCTATATATAAAAATAATGTACTAATTGAGCAGAAAATCTCAAATGTACCAGACATGAAAATGCGTGAATTTGTAACCTTTTTAGATAACTTTATTAAAAATTACGAAAATGGAAGCAATTAAAATTTCCGTGGAGGTTAGCGTAAACCTATCAGAAAATACGCAGAACTTCATCAAGTCACTTTTCTCACCAGCTTGTAACCAGGTAAGCTCAGCTCCAACCCAGGCTAAAGAGATTGTGCCTGCAGAAGTAGAACAGCCAAAAAAGCCTTCAGCTCCTGCTGCAGCACCTGCCCAGACAAAGCCCGTTGCAGAACCTGCTCCTTCAGCTCCTGCTGCTCCGGCTGCTTCTTCTGCATCTAAGAGCATTGAGGATGTAAGAGGCATGCTTGCAAAGAAGGTGAACGACCACCGCGACGCAATCAAGGACAAGCTCACTCAGCTCGGAGCACCAAGTGTAACAAAGCTTGACCCATCTAAGTACGATGAGATGTATAACTTCTTAGCTTCGTTGTAGTTATGGCAAACAAAAAGCGAATACAGCAAGCGAATGCGCGATTCGCAAAGCAAGAGCCTCGTTTACACGGCACATGTAAAGCTCTTTGCGCAAACATGGCGAGCCTTATTCTGAGAACCGGCTCCACTGAAGTAACAGTAGGTATTAAATACGGACAGTACTATGAGCGCGTCCACATCTAAGACAAAGTTGCAAGACCACAGCCAGAGAAGTCATGCTCTTCTTTCGGCTTCAGGAGCAGGGCGATGGCTTAATTGCACCCCATCTGCAAAGCTTGAGGACGAGTACGGTGAGAAGAAATCGTCACCGTACGCTGCAGAGGGTACTTTGGCCCACGAGCTATCAGAGCTTTATATAGCCCGCGATGTGCTTCAGACTATATCTGAGCAGGACTTCGATATACGCCTCGAAGAAATTATGGCGAATGAGATGTTCAGCGAGGAAATGCTTGAAGTAGTTCCAATCTATACAGACTATTGCGCTTCTCAGTTAGCAGAGGCTAGAACTGCAAATCAGTGGGCCTGTATGGAGATTGAGCAAAAGCTCGATTTGACAGAGTATGTACCCGAGAGCTTTGGAACAGCTGACTGTATTATTATCAACGATGACCTCGTGGAAGTTATTGACCTGAAGTACGGAAAAGGCGTTCCTGTATACGCAGATTGGAATAAGCAGCTCATGCTTTATGGATTAGGAGTTCTACAGAAGTACGGTGTGTTGTATGATATATCAGAGGTGCGATTGACAATCGTTCAGCCTCGCATCAATAATATATCGAGTTGGCAAATATCTGTAGCAGAACTTCGTGAATGGGCTAAGACAGAACTTAGACCGAAAGCCGAACTTGCTTTTGCAGGAGCAGGTGAGCTTAGTGCAGGAGACTGGTGTAGATTTTGCACGGTCCGCAATCGATGCAGAAAACTCTATGAGCAACAGCTCGAAGTAGCAAAACACGAGTTTGCGGACCCAGAGTTGCTTACTGATGATGAGATTGCAGAGATTGTGCTTCGCACTCCAAAGCTCGTCGAGTGGGCCAATTCTATTGCAGAATATGCGCAGACAAAAGCCGTTACTGAAAACAAGCAATGGCCAGGTCTTAAGCTAGTAGAGGGCATAAGCAGACGCAAGTGGATTGATGAAGATAAGGCCTCAAATACAATCTTTGCCCGTTGCCCTGAGCTATCAGAAGATGAGATTTTCAGTATGAAGCTCAAGCCTATAACTTCTATTGAGAAATTAGTGGGCAAAAAACGATTTGAGGAGCTATTATCTGATGTGGTAATAAAACCTCAGGGCAAACCTACACTCGTACCGCTTGAGGATAAGAGGCCAGCTATGGGTTATGACCAAGCACGATTAGATTTTGCTGACGAAGCATAATAACAATTAAAGTTTAACTATTAAAACAACACGAAAATGGATTTAACAACAAAAGTTGTGACTGGCAAAGTAAGATTTTGCTATGTGAATGTATTCGAGCCAACAGCCATGAATGAAGGCGAGGCGCTTAGGTATAGTGTTTGCATACTTATCCCTAAGAGCGATACTAAGACTGTCGAGGCCATCAACAAGGCCATTGAGGCCGCTAAGCAAGTATATAAAGCTAAGCTTGCGGACAAGAATGGCAAAATTCCTTCAATGCTCAAGACACCTTTGCGTGACGGCGATGCGGAGCGCCCAGATGACCCCTCATTTGAGAACATGTACTTCATCAACGCTAACAGCTCTCTTAAGCCAAATATTGTTGACAAAGAGCTCAACCCTATCATGGGCAAGGACGAGTTCTACTCAGGCTGTTATGGCCGAGCTTCAATCAATTTTTACGGCTATAACGTTCAGTCTAAGGGCATCGCCGCAGGTTTGAATAACCTTCAGAAGCTCGAGGATGGCGAGATGTTGGCCGGCGGTTCATCTGCTGACGAGGACTTTGGCGGCGATAATGCCTGGAATGACGAGCTAATGTAGCCATAAATAGTTCTTAATCTATAGTAAGAATACCACCTCCTTTTTTATGCATGTTTCTATTGATATTCGCTAAGCTGTTATATCTGGTTATGCGAGCCGTGCTATAGAAGATAAGCAGCAACACTGAGCTATGGTGTAATGGCAACACAACAGACTTTGGTCCTGTTATTCTGGGTTCGAATCCCGGTAGCTCAACTACTTTTATAAATTAAAACTACAATGGCAAAAAATCTTTTTATTGACGTCGAAACATATTCTTCGGTGGACATTAAAGAATCCGGTGCGTATAAGTACATTGAATCGCCGGATTTTGAGATTCTTATTTTAGGATATGCTTTAGATAACGGCCCGGTTTGCATTGTCGACTTGGCACAAGGCGAAGAATTCCCAGAGGAATTTGAAGAGGCTTTACTTGACCCAGAATGCACAAAGGTTGCGCACAACGCAGTATTCGAGCGACTATGCTTTAGGCGAGTAGGATATAATGTTCCGCCAGAGCAATGGTATTGCACCTCTGTAAAAGCAGCTTATTGTGGTTTGCCACTTTCATTGGATGGAGTGTCAAAGGTACTTAACCTCGCAGATAAAAAACTTGATACCGGTAAGGCACTTATCAAATACTTTTCATGCCCTTGCAAAGCAACCCGAGTCAACGGAATGCGAACACGTAATTATCCTTGGCACGCACCTGAGAAGTGGGAGATGTATAAAGAGTATAATAGGTACGATGTATTAGCCGAGCGCGAAATATTCTTCAAGTTAGAGCATCACACAATCCCGAATATTGAGCGAGAAATGTACGTGCTTGACCAGAATATTAACGATAGAGGTATTATGGTAGATATGGAGCTTGCAGAATCAGCTATTAGCGTGGATAACACCTATACGGCTCTTTTGATACAGCAAGCTCAGCAGCTTACAGGCTTAGAAAATCCAAATTCGCCAACACAAATTAGGCAATGGATAGAAAAGAAGACTGGCCACGCAGTTTTATCACTTTCAAAGGAAACAATGCCCGACCTAATGAAAGAATTTGCTGAGTACCCAGATGTCATCGAGCTGCTTAATATACGTAAGAAGCTTTCAAAGACTTCTATCAAGAAATATTATGCTATGCTTAATTGTGCGATGAAAGATAATCGTGTTAGAGGCACGTTTCAATTTTATGGCGCGAATAGAACAGGCCGATGGGCCGGTAGGTTATTGCAATTACAGAATCTGTCAAAGAACCACGTATCTCACATAGAAGTACCTCGCGAGCTAATCAGAGAACGCGACTGGGAGTCTGTTGAGATGATGTATGATGATGTAGCAGATATTTTGTCCCAGCTTGTTCGAACTGCTCTTATTGCTTCTCCAGGCAAAGTATTTAGCGTGGCCGACTTTTCAGCTATTGAGGCCCGAGTAATATCTTGGCTTGCCAACGAGAAGTGGCGAATGGAAGTGTTTAGAGGAGACGGTAAAATCTATGAGGCAACTGGAGCAAAAATGTTTAATGTGCCGATTGAGTCAATCACAAAAGGCTCTGTGCTGCGTGACAAATCAAAAATCTCGGAGCTTGCACTCGGCTATGAGGGCTCTTTGGGAGCGCTTAAGAGAATGGGCGGAGAGCGAATGGGCCTGTCAGATACAGAGATGATGAGCCTTGTACGCAAATGGCGTATGGCAAATCCAGCAATTGTGGATATGTGGCATGAAATTGATGAGGCCTCTAAAGAGGCAGTCCGATACCAAAGACCTGTTTCGTGCACTTGCAGAAATATCATTTTTGATTGTGATGGGGAGTTTATGACTGTGCAGTTACCATCTGGTAGAAAGCTATTCTATTACGGGCCAAAATTCAAAGATAAGAAGATAGGTAAGTCTACTACTCCGATCCGAGTATTATGTTATGAGGGAGTTGTGCAGGAAACAAAACAGTGGGGCGAAATTGATACTTATGGCGGCAAATTAACCGAGAATATAGTGCAGGCAATTGCACGCGATTTGCTCGGAAGCTCTATGCTACAATTAGAGGCCGCGGGTTATCATCCAGTTTGCCATATTCATGATGAATGTTTGGTAGAAGTGCCAGAAGATAATGCGCAAGAATGTTACAAGGAAATGGCCCACATAATGGAAACACCTCCTACATGGGCTTCAGATTTTCCTCTTCGAGCTGATGGATATACTACACCTTTCTACCTAAAGGATTAGAATCATGCAGATAGAAAAATTAAATTACGATAGCAATTTAAGCATAGCCGTTGGACTAAACGTATCAAGTAAATCATGGAAAAACACTAAGATTACTTGGAGTGGCTTAGTTCAAAAGCTAGCAACCCCGGTCGTAACTGCTGAAACATATAAGCAGTTCATGAATGCCACAAAGGAAGAGCAGAGCAAAATAAAAGATGTTGGAGGCTTTGTAGGTGGTTTTCTCACAAACGGCAAGCGCGACAAGACAAATGTGTTATACCGCCAGTTAATTACTCTTGACATTGACTTTTCGCATGAAAACTTTTGGTGGGATTTCATGATGCTTTTTGAGTGCGCAGCAGTTATACACTCAACACATAAGTCATGTCCTGATAAGCCAAGACACAGATTGATAATTCCGCTTGATAGAGAAGTTTCACAGGAGGAATACCAGGCAATAGCACGAAAAATTGCGGGCGACCTAAACATAGACTTGTTTGACCAGTCAACATTTGACGTAAATCGACTTATGTTTTGGCCATCTGTGTCATCAGATTCAGAATATTATTTTGAGTATCAGGATGGGCCATTTCTTGAGGCTGATTATATACTTGGCCTATATAATGATTGGCATGATACAAGCGAGTGGCCTACAGCCTCGGATAGCGCCGATATAATTAGGCAAGCGATTAAAAAGCAAGAAGACCCAGATAGCAAAAAGGGCATAGTAGGTCTATTTTGCCGCACATACACCATCCAAGAGGCGATTGAAACATTTTTGGCAGATGTTTACACCCCAGTTGGTGATGGCCGATATACATATATAAACGGCTCGACCGCTGCTGGCCTGATAACCTACGATGATAAGTTTGCCTATTCGCACCATGGCACTGACCCCGCAGGAGGTCGTCTGTGCAACGCTTTTGACCTTGTCCGCATACACAAATTTGGCCATTTGGACAGTGGCAAGGAAAAAGAAGACAAAGACAAAAAAAGCTTCAAGGCAATGGAAGATTTTGCTTCAAAGGACACCTTGACTAAGAAGCATATCGCCGAAGAGAAATTTGCCGAAGCAAAATTTGAATTTGCGGAAGAAGCAGAGCAGGAGTTAGGCACTGAAGTTGACAACTCATGGGTAACACAACTTGACGCTAATACTAAAGGCGAATACGACAACTCTGCAAATAACCTAAACGTGATAATACAACACGACCAATTTTTGAAAGATGTTTTTAAGTTAAATACCTTTGATAATAAAAGATATGTTACGCGTTCTTTACCGTGGCGTAGGGTTGATACTATTGAGCCCCTTCGTGATGTTGATTATTCTGGCGTTCGCAATTACATTGAGTGTGTATATGGCATCGTATCAAATCAGAAAGTGGATGACGCACTGGCGCTTGAATTCGAGAAAAAGAGATTCCACCCGATAGTCGACTACTTAAAGTCGCTCGAATGGGATAAAACTGAGAGAATAGACACCTTGCTTATTGATTATTTCGGAGCGGATGATAACCCTTATACGAGAGCGGCTATTCGAAAAATGCTATGTGCTGCCGTTGCTCGAGTATTTGAGCCAGGTGTAAAATTTGATACAGCTCTCATCTTGGTCGGTCCACAGGAAACATACAAAAGTACATTTATCAAAAAGCTTGGCAAACACTGGTTTTCTGATACCTTTACGACCGTCCAAGGCAAAGAATCATTTGAGCAGTTACAAGGCGCATGGATAATCGAGATGGCAGAGCTATCCGGTTTGAAAAAGGCTGAGGTTGAAACGATTAAGCACTTTATATCAAAGCGTGAGGACCAGTTTAGACCAGCTTATGGCCGAACAGTAGAGACCTATAAACGCCAGTGCGTGTTCTTCGGCACAACTAACAAAGATGACTTTTTGCGTGACCCAACAGGAAATCGACGCTTTTTGCCAGTTGATGTAAGACCTGAGTTTGTCACCAAGTCAGTAACTCAGGACCTCACCGAGGAAGAAATAGACCAGATATGGGCCGAAGCCTATGTCCTTTACAGAGCAGGAGAGCCTCTATATATGACCGGCGAAGAGGATGTAATTGCTAAGATTGAGCAGCATAAGCACTCAGAGGCAGACGAGCGCAAGGGCATTATTGAGGAGTATCTCAACAGAAAATATCCAGAGGCTTGGGGCACTATGGACCTCTACGATAGAAGAAGATGGCTTGAAGACCCATTGTCTCAGAATGGCACAATTCAGAAAGATTTTGTATGCGTGGCGGAGATATGGTGCGAGTGCCTTGGCAAAGATAAAACGGACATGTCAAGATACAATACAAGAGAGGTCAACGAGATTTTAAGGTCGTTACCTGAGTGGGAGCCAGTAACTTCTACAAAGAATTTCCCAATATACGGAAAGCAAAAGTATTATAGACGCAAAGATAGTTTACTATAAAAATAACTATGGGACTGACAAAATACCTTAGTATGCTTATTCCAGCTCTCGCTATGGAGGAGGTATACACGACGAGAAGAGCAGCAGGAAAGCCGACAGGCAAAGGGAATGGCACTACGCCACCAACGCACGTTAAGAATAAGAAAAAGAAATTTGGCGAGAAAAAATTGAGTAAAAAGCAACGTAAACAAATAATTTAGTATGCCCTGGTTGAGAAATTATGAAGAAGAATCTGAAAAACGAGAAATAGAATGTGGTGTGGAGAAGGCCAAGGCTGCGTATAAGCAAGCGACAATCGATTTTGAGTGCCTCCATAAAATGGAAACAGACGGAGAAATATTGAGGTTTATGGCTGTACAATTGATTATCATTAAGCAAATACTGTCCTCAAAATGAAGCAAATAGACAGTGAGAAATTGGTCGAGCGCAAATTGGCCGAGCTGGTCAAAGCCTGCGGAGGCATGTGCATAAAACTTTTATGCGACCAGCTAATAGGATTGCCTGATAGACTTTGCCTATTTCCGAATGGAGAAGTCATTTTTGTGGAATTAAAGACTACAGGAAGAAAACCTTCACGCATACAAGTTTTTATGCACAAAAAACTCAGAGCCTTAGGCTTCAGAGTAGAAGTGATAGATACTATACAGGGGGTTATTGATTTTGTAAATAGCATAAACCATGAGTGAAACAATCGCAGAATATAAAACTTTTATGGCAGAGCGCCGAGCGCGCATTGAACCGCGAAGAATCTTATACGCCAGAGAGCAACTATCGAGTTTAGACCTTAATATTTCATTTGAATACAAAGCAGCTCTTAGGTGCTTTATAATAATGGATGGGGTCTCAGCTATTAGATACTATCCATATACTGGGTGGTTCACAGGCAAATCTGTAAAAGATGGAAGAGGCATTCATAATCTAATAAAACAGCTAAAAGACAATGAAAGAAGCAGACTTGCACAATTACCAGAAAGCTTGCGTCGACCACATAATATCGAATAGGTTTTGCGGCGTTTTTCTTGACATGGGTTTAGGTAAAACTGTTTCAACCCTGACCGCGGTAAATTACCTCATGAATGATTACTGTGAAATCAATTCGGTGCTTGTGATTGCCCCGAAGAGAGTGGCCGAGTTAGTTTGGCAAGAAGAGGCTGAGAAGTGGGACCACTTAAAGCATTTGCGCTTTTCAAAGATAGTAGGAACAGCTAAGCAGCGCGTAGCGGCTATTACTGAGGTAAAGGCTGATATTTATATAATATCAAGAGACAACGTGGCGTGGCTGTGCGCTTTGTACGGAGGAGGCAAACTGCCATTCGATATGGTGGTAGTCGATGAGCTTAGCAGCTTCAAGTCTTATAAGTCAGAGCGCTTTAAGGCCCTACGCGGAGCAAGGCCATATCTTAAAAGATTAGTCGGCTTAACAGGTACTCCCGCGCCAAATGGCTTGATAGACCTATGGCCACAGATATACCTTATGGATAGAGGCGAGCGCCTTGAAAAGACAATATCCAGGTATAGGGAGCGCTATTTTCGCCCAGGCCAAACAAATGGTCATGTAGTATATTCGTATAATCTGATGGCAGATTCGGAAAAGCTTATACACAAAAAGATAGAAGACATCTGCATAAGCATGAAAGCAGACGACTACCTTCAGATGCCTGTTAGAACAGATAACTACATAATGCTTAGAATGCCCGCAGAGGTAAAGAAGCAGTATGAGGACTTTGAGAAAAATAAAGTGCTTGAGCTTATGCATCCAGAGCAGGAGTACCTAGAAAATGCCGGGGTGTGGGTTGAAAAACCTGTAGAAATAAACGTAGTTAACGCCGCTGCTCTTTCTAATAAGCTATTGCAGTTCGCGAACGGAGCCATATACGATGAAAATCGAACGGTGTTTCCAGTGCACGACATTAAGTTAGAGGCTCTTAAGGAAATAATTGAAGACGCTAATGGCCAGCCAGTACTTGTTGCATGGACCTACCAATTTGACAGGGACCGCATAATGGATTACCTTAAGAAATTTAAGCCAAGAGAGCTTAAAACCAATCAGGACATCGAAGACTGGAATGCTGGCAAGGTTCAAGTCATGTTAGCGCATCCGGCTTCTGCAGGCCATGGGCTTAATCTTCAGGCAGGAGGCAGCATAATCGTTTGGTATGGCCAGACTTGGAGTCTTGAGCTCTATCAGCAGTTTAATGCTCGATTATATCGCCAAGGTCAGCAAAACCACGTAATAATAAACCACCTTATATTGCAAGGCACACACGATGAAGACGTGGTTCAGGCGCTAAAAGCCAAAGATAAAAAGCAAAACGCTTTAATGGATAGTATCAAAGCAAAAATTGACAAATACAAAAAGTTTATGTAAAATGGGACGTAATGGAAAAAGTGCTCCAGTGTTTTTGGAGATGGTAAAATTTGTAAACGACAACGTTGGCAAAGTCGTAACGTCAAGCGATATACTGCTTGGCAAAGAGCCAGGAAGAAATTCTGAAACAGCGTATCTGTATAAGTTTGTAAAGCTTGGGTACGTGGTTCCAGTCGAAGAGAGCTTTGTAAAAGATAAAGATGCAAAGTTTAAGATAGCCAAAGAGTTTCCTAAGCATTATAACTCAGTTATGCTTATGGACGAGTTAAGAATTGCTAATGGTCTTATCTAAAAACAAATCAATATGAGTGCATTAAATACACAAATAGGAGGTAACCATTATAAATGCTTTACCTTCCAGCCTGCAGAGCTATTTGCAAAAACGCGTTGCACGGCATTCCAAGCCAATATTTGGAAATATATTTCCAGGTATAAATTCAAGAATGGAGCAGAAGACATTGAAAAATGTATGCACTATGCCAATTTAGCGTTAGAATTAAAGTGCGGAGGTTTTTTGGGCCCGAGGGAGCGAGCTGTAGTAAATTCATTTTGCAATGTTAATGGCTTCACAGGGCGCCAGGCGCAAATTATTCGATATGCCAGCTTTGATAATTACCGCGGAGTCATCGACGAGTGCCTTAAATTACTCGCGGAAGAATATCCGCAGGACGAATAGTTGGCGCCGCATAAAAAAATGTTAAATAGGGGTTAAATTTTTATTAAAAACGGTTTTTATTCTCGAAAATTATTTGTATATTTGCATAAATAAAATAAAGCTGATATGACAAGAATAAATTGTGCGATACCGGTAGAAATTCTTACTGACGAGCATTTATTGGCCGAACACAGAGAAATAAAGCGCATGCCGTTTTATTTTACAAAGGCTTTGCAGACAGGCGCTTTGTCGCGAATTCCTCTATCGTTTAGATTAGGCCCTGGGCACGTTTTGTTTTTCTTAAATAAGCAGTTATTCTTGTACAAGCGGTATATTAAGATTTACACTGAGTGCCGAGCTCGTGGGTTTGATGTGACTAACTACGAGCCAAACTGGCTGCTAATAAAAGATGAAATGCGAAAGCATAATTGCTGGAATGACTATGAACCGGATTTGTCGGATTTAATTCAGCTAAAAAGTCGAATATCGCAAAGAATTATCGAAAGTAAAAAACAGGCGTTTAAGTATTACGGTAAAACGGTATCAAAAGCAGATGCCGTAAAAATTCTAAACCATGGATAATATATTGATACAGGCGCATCGAATTGTTTTTGAGCGCTCAGAAGAAAAAGAACGACAATACGGGCCATTTCGCCAATCAATGGAAAGGGCTACGGAGATTTTCAACCTGATTTCTCCAGACACAGAGCTGTCAACGCAGGACATGTATCGAGCTATGATTGCTCTTAAGTTATCTCGTGAGGCACACGCCCACAAAAAAGATAATCTGCTCGACTTAGTTGCGTATATAGCGGCTTTAGACGATTACGAAGATTATATAGCCAGAGAGATAGAGCACGTAGAATCTATCTTACGGGGAGAAGCAGAATCACCAATAGATAACCAAAAATAAAATTAACAGCTATGGCAAAAGTGTATAACACGACTGACCTCAGACCAGACCAAGCGTTTGAGCGTCACGTATTCCACAGAGACCAGTTCGCTCATTACTTGAGATGGACTCACATTCTCAAAGAGGCAAAAATTGGCGAATCGATTGTCGATTTTGGCTGCGGAGCAGCTAACCTGCTCGAGGTGCTTTATCGTAACAAGTTTAAGCAGCGTGAGTATATCGGTATCGACATTCGTGAAAAGACTATCGATGAGGCCGCAGAGAAATATGCAAACGTGCCTTGGGCTAGCTTCTATGTAGCAGACCTCGTAAAGCATGACCTGGACTTTAGCAAGTTTAACGCCGACAAGGTATGTTCGTTTGAGGTGCTTGAGCATGTCGGTAAACAGAACGCCCATGTATTCTTGGAGAACTTTAAGGCATGCGGTAGCAATGATGCAACATATTATCTTTCAACCCCTAACTACGACCCAGCAGTAGGAGCAGCAGGTAATCATACTTACGATTCTGGCGATGGCCGCGGCGTAGATGTTCAGGAGTTTGACCACTGGGAGCTTGAAGGCATTTTGTCTCAGCACTTTACTATCGTAAAGAAGTTTGGCACATTCGCCTCAATGAGAGACTATAAACCTCTGATGACTGACTGGCAGCAGAAAATGTTCGACGCTTTGAAGGATTATTACGATTCAAACCTCATCGCAAACATTATGGCTCCTATGTTCCCAGATGTTGCTCGTAATACTCTTTGGGTACTCAAGCGCAAGCCAGGTGACATAAAAGAGGTAAAACCTACAAAGCCAGCTCCTCAGGCAGAGCAGCAGGAGCTATTTGCAGATGATGACTTATTCTAAACACAAAAAACAATATGGAACAAACATTATTTAAGCTCGATGAATTTTGTAACCAGAATAAAATCGAGTACGTGGTAACAGGAACAGCAGCTTTATCACTTCTTGGCGTACCATCTTGCGAACCTCCGCGCGATATTGATATTATCATATTCCATGCAAGTGATGAGCAACTCAAAAAGCTGAACGAGTTAGAGTTCTTGAGCGGGTATAAAAAAGAGCATTATCCCGAGAGCGAGTGCTATACATTCAGCATAGAGAATGTCAAGGTAAATGCAATAATTGACCGAAAGAGTGATTATGGGGATATAGCTTTGCAGAGTGTATGCCTTTCTATGGTAGACGAGAGCACTTATAAGCATAGGCATATCAACACTCAGAAGATAAACTATGCGTTGTCCGCCAAAATGAAGCTTAACCGAAGCAAGGATAAGAGCTATATGCTAAATTTGATTCACGCCTTAACTCACCTTGGTCAATAGTATGTTTGAAAAAGTAAATCCGTGCCACCCTGATAAAGTGGCAGACAGAATTGCGGGAGCTTTGGTGGATATCGCTTACACCAAAAACAAAAATCCTAAGATAGCGGTTGAAGTTCTACTCGGCCACGGTAAGTGCTTTATTATCTCTGAGAGCAGCGAGGATATCACGCGAGATGAGGTCGAAGCGGTAGTGAAGCGCATTCTCGGAGATGCAGAGCTTGAATACATTCAGGTACAGCAAGACCCAATTCTTGCAAAAAACCAGAAGAAAGAAATTCGATGTGGAGATAATGGCATTTTTAGAGGGTGTGTAACTACGTACGAGCAGCGTTATCTCACAGATATAGCTCGTAGTATTTATGCCAAATACCCGAGTGATGGCAAATATATTTTGGTTACGGGCGTGCCGAAGCGTATTACTATTTGCCAAAGCAATGCTCCTACGAAGGACCTAAAGAAAATTTATCCAGCCGCGGTTATTAACCCACTTGGCGATTGGGAAGGTGGATATAACGTCGATTCAGGAGCAACAAACAGAAAGCTTGGTAGTGATATGGGCGACGCTGTAACTGGCGGCGGCCTACACGGAAAAGACCTATCGAAAGCAGATGTATCTATCAACATATACTGCTATTTGAAGGCTCAAGCGCTAGGCAAGCCTTTTGAGTTGGCGTGCTCTATAGGCGACGAGATTGTCGATGGTAGACCATATTACCAAGTCGTTGAAATGGCACGTGAGTACATAGAGTGCATTGGCGGCTTTGAGAAATTTGCTGAGTGGGGTTTAATCAGATAATACACTTACAACATGAAATTCTGTAAAGTAAGAGACGTAAAGTCTCCAGTTAGAGGAACTGAAAAAGCCGCAGGAATTGACTTTTTTGTTCCTAACTTCGGAAGTAAGGGTCTAGTTATTAACCCTGGCACCGATTTGCTTATACCATCTGGTATTAAAGCAGAGATTCCCGAAGGCTACATGCTTATGGCCGCTGATAAATCGGGAGTTGTGACTTCTAAATGGGCCTGCCTTGCGGCAGGTAGAACTCCAAAGTCTGAAGCATTCGAGAGTGTGGTTATACTAGGCGCTAAGATTGTCGATGAAGACTACCAAGGAGAAATCCATATCCACATAGTTAACATCGGTAAGGCGAAAGTGCATATCAAATCTGGCATGAAGATAGCTCAGTTTATTCTTGTGCCCGTATCGTATGAGGGCCTCGAGGAAGTCCCTGAGTCAGAGCTTTTTAGCCGTTCGTCAAAGCGCGGCGGAGGCGGATTTGGCTCGACTGGAAGTCGTTAATAGATTTATTCATTTATTCTCGCGCGTGCTATCGCACTTAAAGTACGGAGCAAAAGATTTATATTCGGAAAAATAAGTGGGCTCTAAAGCGCGCGAGAATATAACTTTAGGGGATATGGAAAACTATGAATCGCGTATATTGAAGGGTATGGCTTTGGCTATTCTCTTTGCGTGTGCGCTTATGTGCTTTGTTTTTTGGCTAATGTTTGACGCGCCTAAATTATCTTAATATGGCTAAATACATAGATGATACTATTGTTATCGAGAGCCCTATGGACCTCGAAAATGAGCTATGCAGATATAACTGCAAAACAAAAGAAGAACTCGAAGACCTACTGTGGTTCCAATATGCAGTAACTCTTACAATCGCATACGAAGATGAATATCGCATATAAAAACGCCTCGGAGGCATTCGAAGACCTGTTTAGGTATATTATGTGCCAAGGAGTAAATACTAACATTGGAACAAAAGCAGTTTACAATGTTGGTTTTTACTTGCTTAATCCTCAGCAGCGCATAATAACGACTGAGTGGCGTAAATTCAGTGAAAAATATGCGGAACGCGAATTTGCCTGGTACCTATCAGGCGATAGGAGCGTAGAACAGATTAAGAAATTTGCTCCTATTTGGGATAAAATGCACGGCGGTGATAACATTGTTAACTCAAATTATGGTTGGCAGTGGATGCGCAATGGCCAATTGGAAAAGTGTATTAAACAACTTAGAAGCAACAAGGACTCTCGCCAAGCTTGGCTTACAATCTTCGACGGCAAAGAAAAAAGCGATTACCAATTCGATACGCCTTGCACTTTGTCAGTAGGTTTTGACATTAAGCCAGGCATTGAAACTCTCGACATGTGTGTAACTATGCGAAGCAATGATTTGGTTTTTGGTTTTTGCAATGACCAATATTGTTGGACTAAGCTTCAACAGATGGTAGCTGATGAGCTTGGTATACCTATAGGTACATATTACCACTTTGCACACGACTTGCATATATATGAAAGGCACTTTGACATGGAAGAAAAATTTTACAAGGAAAAATGCAACAGATAAATTTAGAAAATCTAAGGGTAATTGACATTATCCAAATGCCAGAATTTACAGGCCATATAACTGAGTGTATGGCAGAACTAGATAAATTCCGTGATAATATATCCTATCTTAGTGGCAACAGACAAATCAAAAGAACTCCTATCGATAGGCTAATTGAGCTCAGTGAGTATACACCAAACGTGCTTGCACAGCTTTATGCTGAGGCTTTTGATAAAAAGTTAGATAAGGAGCGCTATCCTGCTACGATAAGAGCCTTTATTATGCGCATCGGCGATGAGGCATTTTACAGAACAATGAACCGCTTAAAACAAATCAAGAACGATGAAAAAGATGCTTAAATTTTTGTGGCGTATGTTAGGTTGGCTTTATGCTCCTATATACGTGCTGGCCTGGCTCTTGCATAAAGTAGCCCGCCTTATCTTAGCTGTATCATACTATGGTATGCTAGAGCGCAGAATGGCAAAAGATATAATCAAGTCGATATTTACGTGGTATGGAAGATATTAAGCAGTATGGAGACTTAACCACCGAGGAGTTATTCGATTTTTTGGCCGAGATTGAAGGCGACGATGAAGATATCGCGCTTGACCAGTCAGAAGCGGACGAAAAGATTGCCCTGGAGGAAGAGCAAAATATGCTATCTGAATTGCCTGAAAATGCGGAGATTGAAGCTTATTATGGTGATGACGCTTGGCGTGAACTTCATGAAGGTATCACCTGCTTGCACGGCGGTGGAATTCAGCGTAAAATGAAAGCAACCTCAGCCGCTTCATCTCAAAAACGAGCTCGCAGCCTTAAAGAAGATAGAATTCGCATTCAGCGCCATGCTTTTAACCAAGAGGAAATACGCTTGAGTGATGAGATAGGTAATGCTAATCTCAAGCTCTTGGTCTCTTTGTTAGTAAAAGAGCACACCAGAATGATAGATAAGTATAAAGCATTTATAAATAGGCGATTAGCGGCATTACTTAATCCGCTTATACCAAGGCGGCTAAGAATGTGCAAAATGCTTTATCCGGATTCAATCCGTATTAGCCCTGGTTTTTTATATAAAGCCAGTCAAGAATTTGGCCGTGGATTGACTTTTTGGGCTATGCCGAGCATTCCTTATTTTTTTGCTCAGAACACAGAGCAAAAAATTTTAATGGAGCACAAACCAGAGCTTTTGTTCTCAGTAGATAAGGCTGTTAGTGCCTATCATGAGCACAGTGAAAAGCGAGCCCAAAAAGAACTTCGGTATGCTTCAACTATCTTGCAACGAAGAGTAACAACCTATTTTGATTTGCTCAAGTTAAATCCATTTTGGTTTGAAGCCCTGTATAACGAATTAACAAAACTACAAGATGAATAAACAAGCAGCTTTACCAAGAATTTTGGTCTATCAAGATGAAGACTGTTCTGTTATGGTTGAATACCTAAGATTTTACGGCTTTAGCGTGATTACTACGACAGAGGCAAACGCCATTCAGAAAATCAAAGCCCGTAATTATGATTTGTGTATTCTTGCGCACTACAAAACGGATACGCCTGGGGATTTAAGGCTATTAAATGCTGCACGTAAAGTGGATAATTCCATCCCAGTGATATTCGTCTCGGGGCAAACTAAGTATGAGTACGCGATAGCAGCTTTCGATGCGGGCGTTGATGATTATATCGTTAGGCCATATAATCTTGAAGAGCTGATACGCAGAATATACGCTTTGCTTCGAAGATGTGGTATAAAAACGAGAGCAATTAAGCCGTCATACCAGATTGGAGATTATTCTTTTGATACTGAGAATAATATCTTATCTATCCGCGGAGCAGAAATAAAACTCACCAACAAAGAGAGCAAAATGCTCGCTTTACTATGCGCCTATATGGGCGAGGTGTTACCAAGAAAAGTTCTTATGCAGCAAGTATGGGCAGATGACAACTATTTCAACAAGCGCAGTCTCGACGTGCACATGTGCCTTTTGCGAACACACCTTAAAATGGATGAGCGCATAGTAATTAAGACACATAGGAGTCTTGGCTATTCTCTTGTCATAAAAGACTGATAAAAATAAGCGGGAAAATACCTTAATGGCATTCTCCCGCTTATTTTGTTAACTGTTTTTCTTTTTGAAATGCTTTAGGAAATACAAGCTCATTTTGCCTGTTACAAAATCCTTGCTCTGGTCTCCTGTATGAAAGCACCGGTGGCCAGATTTATTTGTATAAACTCGAAAATCGCCTCGTAATTCTCTTGTGCCCGATTTAGCATAGTACCACCAGACTCTAATGTAATTGGCGTCAAGCCATTTTAGTTGCATCTGTATATATTGTGTGAGGTCCTGATATTCATCAAAGTCCATGCCGTCGTTCACATACGGCACAAAGACACATTCAATCAGGTCTGAATCTTCAACGGCCTTCCAATCTTCCTCGATATAAAAGCCATTAGGAAACATGGCGAGTATCTCCTGTGCTTCCTCAAGATTTTCTTCATCTAGCGGCTCTTCCTCTTCCAGCAAATAGAAAAACGCATCATTCGATATTTGCATTATTTGCTTTTGGCTATAGTCTAATCTAAACTGGCTCATTGACTCTTCGTATAAGTGACTCTCGATATTGCAGCTCTAATTCTTCAATTTCGTCCAAAACTTCTTTTGGCGGAATAATTTGAGCCACTCGTGGAATTTCATTTTCGGCTTGCACACCATTCTCCTGTACTGCCTCTTGGGCATTCTCTTGCTGGATTGTTTCCATATTACAGTATATAAAAATTGGTTAATGATTCTCTCGGCGTAAATGCGGAATAAACCGCAATGCCTACCGCACATCACAAAATGGCCGCGTACGTGTTCATCAGAAAGATTAACGACTGCCGCTCGGCCTTGCGGCTTATAAGCTGTAGGCTTTACTGCTTTATGTATGTCTGTACGCATCATTTTCTTACATGCTTTACATTTGTCTTTTATAAGCTAAATTACAAAATAATTTCGACATAGAATACTGTTTTATGAACTTTTTTCAAAAAAGTTTTACCAAGCTTATCGCGGCTACACTATGAAAGTGGGGAATAGGGGCTCATTAAAAATATATAAAATTTAATACCTTTCGCGCGTTCTCGCGTCATATCTTTTTAAGGACATAAGTTTATATGGAGAAGAGAAAAGAGTGTCTTAGAACGCGCCTAAATGAGTCGACTTTTTACGCATAGACTTTACGGCTTTGATGAAACGCCATACGGCAAAATGGCTAAATATAAAAAAAGAAGCCGCCTCTTTCGAGACGGCCTCCACAATGGCTGGTACTTAGGTGCGCTTTATGCAAGAGGCTCCTCTACCTCTGCGGGA
>JAZQHA010000047.1:0-4865 GCA_045540315.1 Acutalibacteraceae bacterium
AGGCGATGGTGGACCAGCTCGCTATTGCTGCCGGTCGGAAGGCTCCTTCGGAACTCTTAGCTGAACGAAAGGTCAAAAACCTTGCCTTGTCAGCCGATAGAAAAACTTCGCTTGAGGATTTGATTGCCGCAGCTGAAACTATCGGCTCAGAACGACCGTCTTCCAGCCAACAACCGCCAGAACGGGCACAACAGCACGAAAAGTAAACACTCCCCCATAACTATATAACCGTCCAAAAGCGTGATTTGTGACAAAAAATTTAACCGTATCTACAAAACGTGGATACGGTTTTTGCTATGTGGTGTATGACAATGACACGTCATACGTTGTCGGACACGTCTACTTCATCCATGCCGAGCTGTGCCCGGATGTATTTCGCTATGCCGACGATCAGTTCCTCTGGCGACGGTTGGCCATCAGGAAACAACTCATCGCGCAGGTTGTTTGGTTCTGTCAATGGTATCACCTCCGGAGGCATATTACCATAACCGGTATGTCGAAAACGGTCGCAACGTGCGTTCATAGAAGAATTTGTGGTCAACAACAGGTCTGGTAATATACCGCGTGCGGTATATTACGAAATAGGGAATAAAAAATATATTGATAATCTAAGCGTCGAATTAGATAAAAGAAGTCTTTTGTCTAATTCAAAAGGGCTAAAGCCTCGAAAATCGAGGTTTCAGCCCTTTTTTAAATACTCTATTGTGCAAGTTGCCCCACTACATGTTGTGTTGGTCTGCAGCCGAGCTCGACGATGGGTTCGTCGTTTTATACAAAACAACACCTAGTAATCTGCCTCTATGATAGTTTTAATATAAGCAAATCTATCTTTAATAGGCTTAAGATCTGTTCTGGCGCAGCGATAATTCAGCTCTTTATATTTTCGTTCAAGATAGTGATGCTTGTTCATTTGATTCGTTTCTAACGGCAAAGAGATATCTGATATAGCGCGCACGTTTTCTAATGCCAAAAGAATTTCCATTTGCGTTTGGTCAAATTCATAGTTACAAGCTCCGGCAAAAAACTCAAAATACCGATTCTCATATTCGTGAGGTAGCACGTCGGGCAGGCCGCCATCGTCAAACATACCGAGCTGTTCCATATTGTCCTGCTCGATGAGATTTACAGGCTTTTTGCCGGCAACTGTGAATGTTAATCCAACCGTCAGTTTGCCGCGAACTTTACGTTCGTAAGAAACTGTAATGTCGGTTTTTTCGTTTACCTCAGAAACGGCTTTATCGAGAATTTCCGAGCGAAGATATTTAAACGCCTCATATCGCTTAGCTGTGATTCCAAGACGTTCTTTAAACTCTTTCAATTCAACGTCAAAGGCGCCACGAAACATATTGTCTTTTAAAAGCAAGTACAAAAGCATGGAATATTTACTCGTGAGAGGCAAGACATTTCTTAAACGATAACGTAAATATCCAGCGTTTTCTACGTTAAAAAACAAAGGCTGCAGTTCAGGGTTACAGTTTAAATTAACCACATACCCGCCAAAATCATCTTGGATGCATTCTGCCTTAGTAAAGAGTGTGAGTTTGCGCCAACCCTTTTTCCCGTTCTCTAAAGGCACGGTTACAACTTTACCAAGCAATCCTTCGGTGCGTTTTTTAAGAGTTTCTGGGCGGCTATCTGTGAAACCCATCAAACTCTCATATTCTTCTTTGGTAAAAGTCACTGCCTGCGTTTTTGGGTCTCTAGCGTTGATGCGCGCTAAGTATGTATCTAAAACTTTAAGCTCTCCAAGCTCATAGTTCGGAGCTTTCATACCGAGCAAAAACCTGCTTTTTTCAACGATGGAATTTTCGTCTATCAGTGCCATAAAATCACCTCTAAAAAGCATTATAATACCAAAGGTGCGATTTGTCAATATGTTTTCGTACCTATCGGCGACGACGTTCGTACCTATCGGCGACGACGTTCGTACCTTCAACTCTCGAAACCCGCATAAACACTAGGTTTTCAAAGCCCTGTAAACAAGAGAATAAACAAGAAATAAACAAGTATGTAAACAAGCTAACAAACAAGGGAGAACGGCGCCGATGGCGCCTTGTGGATAACTTTATGCGCCTACGGCGCAAGAATCGGTGTCTGCTGACGCAGACGATCTTAAAGAGCCTGCGGCTCAGGAAACAAGGAAAAATTCAATATAAGGCAAATTTAAGCGTTTTAGAGGTATAAAAACAGAAAAAGGACGAAAGCTCGTCCCCTTCTGTACATAGATGATCTGCTCTATAGTGGCAGGGCACTCGAACCTGCCAACTCAGGTCCAATCGTATAAGGCTCCAATTGCCAGACGGAAGGACGCTGATGTAGGGGCACGTGTGCCCGGCAAGTTCTGAAAGAAACCCCTCAATTTCTGGGCCTAACCCAAAAGGGCGTTACTCAGAATACGCTGACGGGGTTTCTTCCGAAGATATGATACCATACCGTGTGCGGTATTTCAAGATTGACTTTTCTGAAAAAACAGCGTATAATAGCTGTAACGAGTAGTCGCGAACAGTCGCGAAACAGTTCGCAAGAGGTGATTTTATGTATAAAAAAGATGGGAAGTCATATGTTGTTAAATTAAATGATTTTGCCGCAGAAAATGGCGTCAGTGTGCGCACGGTACAAAAGAAACTTACTGCAGAACGCTATAAAACCGACCTTGAAGGAGAGTTTATCAGAACGTCTGCGGATGGCACGTGGCTTACAGAGTCCGGCGCCGAGTTTTTGAAAAGCACCTTAAAATCAAAGGCGGTTGGATTTGTTGGTAATGAAAGCTACGAAAGAAAGATTGCGGAGCTTGAAAGAGAGCTTTTTGAAACCCAAAAAGAATACACCTCTTACGTAAAAAACGCGACACCGTTATTGCAAAGAGCTTCTGAACAGTTAGCTCTTGCGGAACGTTCGGGTGAATACAAAGAACGTATAGAAGTCCTGGAGGCTCAAAACGGCGATTTAAGCCGCGTTAACGAAGAATTAGGACAAAAGGTAGCGCAAGCCGAAAAAACGGCTGAGAACGCAAATTTAGAGCTTGAGCGTGAGCGTCAGCGCCGTATCACGTTTAAAGAGTATTGGCAGCGCCGTAAAAACAAGGAGTAAGGGTATGACAAAACGAAATTTGAATTTAGGTACGGATTATATCGAAGGGTCGGACGAGCCGATGCAGTTCCCGGAGGACACGATGGCCCAAGACGAATTGAACGCCCGCTTTGATGAGTTGATGAAAGAATTTTTGGAAGCGGGAGCAAGAATATGAAGGTAGCGGACGTTATCGACCTGATAGCCTCGGATACGGCTATAACGATCTGTGAGGAAAATGGTCGGATGCACTACGTTGGGGCTGTTCACGGTGCGCACCGGTTTGACGATTGGGAGCTGGCGCAGATCAGCGCCTCCGGAAGTCGCGTGGTGCTGATTATTGCCTCTAAGGATACATTGTAAAAACGAAGCTTCGGAAGAAATTCCGAGGCTTTTTTGTTGCCAAGTTGTTTTTTCGCTTTCTCTAACGGTATAATAATAATAAAGGCCTCGCCGTATGAGAGCACGATAGGTTGTTTTGTGCAAAACTGCGTTTTGCAGCAAATCAACATCGTGGCCTGCGGCGCCAAATCATACGAAAGGAGCTGCAGCTGATATGACAAAAACCGTCGTAACCAAAATGTCTCCACTGCCTAACGTCGTTGGCCGTGTTGACTACATATCGAATCCAAAGCGACAGGAAAACCTGCTCGCTGTTTATCAGACCCCTGCAGCCCCAGAACAGTTTTGGCAAGACCTCTCGGAAGTCAGCCGCGCACGTTCCGAATATCATCCCGGCTCGAAGGTGTGCGAGGCAAGAGAGATAATGCTCGCCCTTCCAAACAGCCTTATGAATTCCGATCACAACGCACTGGCTGCACGTATCGCAGAAGAGTTCAAAGAAGAACACGGCGTTGAGTGCGCCGTTGCTATCCATTTAAACAAAGCCAAAACTAACCTTCACGCTCACATTATTTTTTCGGAACGTCTGCTCCTCCAGGAGCAGAATGTATCCATAGCCGGC
The DNA here is from genome assembly GCA_045540315.1 of Acutalibacteraceae bacterium. Classification (GTDB taxonomy): domain Bacteria; phylum Bacillota; class Clostridia; order Oscillospirales; family Acutalibacteraceae; genus CAG-557. Next base: position 4,034 of record JAZQHA010000047.1, read on the forward strand.
CGCAACACTTACTTCGATGCTGACGGTAAACGTAGCACCAAAGGTAATTGTGTCGGCGCCGATGGAGAGCTCCTGCCAGGCTGCAGCCTTGTGAAAAAAGGCGAAGCCTTCCCGGTCAAAAAGTTCTCTGGTAAAGATAACAAGTTTGCCGGCAAGAGCTTCTGTGTGTCTGAGAAGGTTCGTTTTGCCAAAATGTTTAATGAGCTTACCCCGGACAGATGGATTGTTTACCATCACGATACCAATCCGCATGTGCGCCTCTATAACCTTAAGCGTGGAGAACCTGACGGCCTTCGAGCTTGGAAAGAAAAAGAAAACATCAAAATTAAAACTTACAACGCTGCTATTGATAATCTCATCAATAACGGCGAACTTACTGTTGCCCAAGCCCTCAAGGTAAAAGAACAGTTTTATATTGCACGTGCAGCTGAGAAAGAACAGCGCCAGGCAACACGTGAAGCTTGGCAGCTTTGGTATGCTAACGCTTCGGAACGTCGTCAGCGCGAGCACGAAGAACGTCGTCGGATTCGATATTCAGATACCGGGCGCGAGCGCGGTGCCTTCGAATTGCTCGCAATACTCGGCTTAAGTCTTGCCGGCATTGACGTTCTGAGACGCGATACCGACGTTGACGAGGATCTTATCGTTAAACCACGTGATAACATTTACGCGGCGCCAGATCCCAAACTGCAGGCGATGGTGGACCAGCTCGCTATTGCTGCCGGTCGGAAGGCTCCTTCGGAACTCTTAGCTGAACGAAAGGTCAAAAACCTTGCCTTGTCAGCCGATAGAAAAACTTCGCTTGAGGATTTGATTGCCGCAGCTGAAACTA
>JAZQHA010000048.1:0-12669 GCA_045540315.1 Acutalibacteraceae bacterium
CCCAGTACCCACTGACACTTTTTTTCATTAGTTCCCCCTAACTTTGACACTTTTTTTCATTCTGGCCCGGAAAAACTTTCATGTCAGGCGGCAAAAATGACAAAAACTTTCAAGCTGTGATATATCAAAAAATGATATGCTACTCATGCATATATTTAATAGTTGAAAATGGTTGAATACTGTTTACTTTCTTATGTGCTGGTGGTATAATGATTACAGAACTTGAGAGGAGGATATCACGATGAAGAACACCACCCACCGCGACTATTATCGAGTATACCGCTTCCTACGTGACAACCGCCACCACATCAGCGACATTGACACCCGAATCGATCTTTTCAGAATCAAAAATTGGTTAGCTGATTGCCTGACTGCTGACAAATACAGTGAAGAACTGCCCGAACTTTTCACCGGGATTTGAAAGGAGGATTAAAGCATGGACGGATATGATCAGGATTTGAGTATTACGTCATGTACTCTGAGCGATGAGGACGCGACCTTGTTGGAATCCTACCTTGATATGTACGATGATCCTTTCGAAGGATTTATGGAGTGGTTATGCAATGACGGTTAATGATCTCCGGGCCAGGGCTGTTATACAGTCTAGACCTATAATTGTGTGGAAAACTACATCCGGGTTTGGTTGGGTATGGCTCGACATTGAACGAACTGAATCAGGCAAGGTTAGAACAGGATTGAAAGACCGTGTTATAAAGGGACTGACTAGAACTGCAAAATTGCGTGATACGCTATTGTGGTATGTGGTGACTGATGGACACCACATTATTGAAGAATATGAAGGGAGATTTTATTGTGGCTGAGAAACTCGCTTTTTCTATTACCGTCTCCCCTGCTACCGGGGCATGGCTTGACGAATTTTCTGCCCGGATGGGCACCACTCGCAACAGCGCGATAAACTTTATTCTTCGCATGGGCATTGATGCCTATGAAGAAGTGACCAGTAGGATTAACACCACGATAAAGGAAGGAGGGGAAAAAGATGCTTGAGCGTTTGCCAGATTGGGTTAGAGTTGCTGGTGAGTGGATTGCAGCGGTTATTGTGGGAATTGGAGGGGTTGCCTTAATAGTGTTGATTTGTGGTATTATTGTGTGGTTTATTTCATATATGATATGGTTATTCAAGACGAAGGAATGAAGGAGCGAATGAGAATGGCTAATGAATATCGAAACATTGCCATAGACACCATTATGGCCTGTTGGGCGCGAGACTCTGCCGAAGCTGGACATATGCCTAGCAATAAGGAAGAATTTCAAAAATGGCTGGCTAATCTGGTGTTTGACACCGTAACCCGCTATAATGATATTGTGAATGGAGGTTCTGATCATGGCCCGGAAAACAACGACATTTAAACCAATTTCTGAATATCTCCCGGAACAGTCAACCTTAACGATTGATCAAGCCTATGAAGAATACACTAGGCTTCGGCGCAATGTGGGATATAAGCGTATTAAGGCGCTGGCCGAATTTGATACCCGTGAATATCGGGAAAATCGCTGGATTCTGGATAAACCCGCCAGCGCCATACCCCCGAATGAGATTCGTCAAGCGCTTCTGGATATGTACAAATTCACGGTTTCCGGGCGTACTACCGTAACCGGGGCAAAGGCCGCACAGGAAAGAGCGGCGAAACGATTACAAGAACTCGGCTATAATCTGACCCCGGAGCAGATGCCCCATTTCCGGGACTTTATGGATCGGATAAATGCCCGGTATGGAGGGCGCATTTCTTCTGACCGTGCGGCAGAACTTTATAGCGAGATGGCAGAGCGCGGACTTGTTGAAAGCCAATCTAACCGTGATGAACTTCTTCGGAATTTTGAATTTTATGAAGAAAATGCCGGAGAACTTGGATCAGCGAAGCGAACCCGGAGCGGATCGTTTAAGGCAACGTCGCTTCGGAAACTGCGCGAAGCAATGGAGGATTAGCATATGATCACCACCCCGGAGCGCTACCCGGTAGAGGAAACTATCAGGCAAGCGCATTTTATCGCTGGAAAGCGTGGCAAGCGCTCCCGGGACTATCTCGACATTGTGACAGCCTTTGATATCGAAACCACCCGGACGCAGGTAAACGGAACCGACCATGCGTTTATGTATGTATGGCAATGGGCCTTTGAAGGTGATGTGGTCATCGGCAGAACATGGGAGCAATGGATTAGCTTTGTGCAGAGGATCAACAGGGCTTTAGCTGGTGGAACTGCCCGGCTTGTGTGCTATATCCATAATGCCGGGTATGAGTTTTCATTTATCAAAGGCGTTTGGGACTTCCTGCCGGGTGATGTGTTTTGTGTGGAGAAGCGAAGGCCATTGCGTTTTGACGTGGATCGCATAGAGTGCCGATGCAGTTACCTACATAGTGGGCTGTCGTTAAAAGCGTGGCTCCGTGACATGAAAGCCCCTCACCAGAAGCTAGACGGCGGAAAATTTGATTATTCAGTCACCCGGTACCCTTGGACACCCCTAACCCGGCGTGAAGTGATGTACTGCGTGAACGATGTGCGGGGAGTGGTAGACGCAATCAGAATTGAGATGAAGCGAGACGGTGACACCCTAGCTACCATTCCCCTGACAAAGACCGGGTATGTGCGGCGAGTCATGAAACAGGCATTGCATGACAATGTATCCTATTCTCTCATGAGTGACATTCAGCCTGATTATGATTTATATATCGCTCTCCGTGAAGCCTTCCGGGGCGGCGATACCCACGCAAGCCGATTCTATGCGGGGCGAGTGCTGAATAATGTGTTGCATTGTGACCGCTCCAGCAGTTACCCGGATGAAATGTGCAATCGGGAATTTCCCATGAGCCGTTTCAAACGGATTGAACACCCTGTCCCGCAGGATTTGAAAGTGTGTTTCAAGCATCGGAAGGCGTTTTTAATCCGGGTAGCATTTGAACATCTGGCGCTTCGCTCCCTATGGTCATACGGATGCCCCTACATATCTAAATCGAAGTGTAGAAAGGTTATAAACCCAATGGAGGATAACGGCAGACTTCTAGCGGCTGACTATGTTGAAATGACCATTACTGATATAGACTATCGAATTATCATAAATCAGTATGACGGCGATATGACTATTTTAGATATGTGGACTAGCAGATATGCACTTTTGCCTGACCCTGTGCGGGACGTGGTGCGGAAACTCTACCGGGACAAAACAGCGCTTAAAGGGATACCGGGGCAAGAGTTGATTTACCTTCTGTCAAAAGGCATGATTAATGCTTGTTATGGTATGTGCGCTCAAGACCCTGCTAAACTGGAAATTGAATACGTGGGCGGGGAAGAAGCGTTTCGGATGAACCCCAACAGTGACAGACGGAAAATCCTAGAAGCCAGTAACAGAAAGCGTTTTCTCCCCTATCAGATCGGCGTGTGGGTGACCGCATGGGCGCGGTATGACCTGCATGAAGCTATTAACACAGTAGACAACACTCCTGGCGCGGCTTTTGTGTACTGTGATACTGACTCTGTATTTTACTTGGGTGACGTGGATTGGAGCAAATACAACACAGAGCGCCGGGAGCGCTCCATCACCAACGGCGCTTTTGCCGATGACCGCAAAGGGAAGCGGCATTATATGGGCGTGATGGAAATGGAGGATACAGCCCAGAGATTTGCCACAATGGGCGCGAAGAAATACGCATGGCAAGACCCCTGCGGAACCCTACACATAACCATTGCGGGAGTGGCTAAAGATGTCGGGGCGCGAGAACTGGAAAGCATGGGAGGGCTGGCGAAATTCGTTGATATGGACAATCCCCCGCTTTTCGTAAAAGCTGGCGGCACAGAAATCCGATATAATGACCATGTGGATATATGGACAACTGCCGAAGGTCACCCGCTACACATAACCGACAGCGCTGTGATTCGTGACTCTACCTATCAGATGGGCGAAACAGAGGACTACAAAAGATTGTTAAAGAAAGCGGAATTTAACGTAGAATTGATAGAAGGTATGTTGGATTTGTGATAATATAATCATGGTAGCCCAATAAAAATTGAAGGAGGAACCCCAATCATGAAAACCCTGAGAGTAACCGAGAACCTGACCCCCGACACCGAATACCTATTGACCGCCTCTATGGACTCTGCTCAGCTTAAAAACTGTGTAGGCCAGACCCTTGTTATTGACGGCATCGCTTTGCTGGAGGATGTTAAGCGCGATACTGGCGAAGTTATCCAGATCGCCCGGGTGGCATCTGATGGCGAAGTGTACGCGACTTCTTCCCCGACTTTTGTGTCTGCTCTTGAAGCGGCTTGGGATTTCTCCGAGCGTCGGAACATGCCCATTAAGGCGCTGGAGATTCGCACCGGGCACAGCAAGAACGGACGCGATTACCTCACCTGCAAGGCACTTTTTAACTGACCGACTGGCCCCGGTTTCCGGGGCTTTTTTCATATATGGAGGTAAAGCATGAGTCTATATCTTGATAGCGGATTTGTGAACATGGCCCCAATTATTCATGACCGCGCTCACCCTTTTACTTTTGTGTGGGGTGGGCGTGGAACCGGGAAAACCTACGGAGCGCTTGAAACAGTAGTGACGGAGCGTATACCCTTTGCCTATATGCGGCGAACACAGTCACAACTTGATATTATCAACAAGCCAGACTTTAGCCCAATGAAGCCAGTATTGCGGAATCATCCTGACATACAAATGACGATAGACAGCATTAGCCCAAAGAATAGCGGGTGGTTTATCGATTCAGAAGGTGAAGAACCGCCCCGGCTGGCGGGGATAACTCTAGCGCTTTCCACGGTTTCCAACTTGCGCGGCTTTGATGCTTCGCAGATTGAAGTGTTGATTTATGACGAATTTATCCCCGAAACCCACGAACGCCCCTTGAAAAATGAATATGACGCACTTTTGAATTGCTACGAAACCATAAACCGAAACCGGGAATTGCTGGGGCGGCAGGCGCTCAAGCTGGTGTGTCTATCAAATAGTAACATCCTGATCAACCCGATTTTTGACGGTTTGGGCATCACGAAAAAGGTAAAGCAGATGCGGCGGCGCGGATCGGAAGTATCATATGATGATCGCCGGGGAATCGCTCTGTATGCTCTGGACAACTCGCCTATCTCGCTACGCAAACGCGAGACAGCGCTTTACCAGCTAGCTGGGATCAAATCGCGCTTTGCAGAAATGGCGCTTTCCAATGATTTCCAGAGCGACACAGGCTCCCGGGTGGAATCTCGCAACCTCGCAGAATATCGGCCTACTGTTGCCGTGGGTGACTGGTGTTTATACCGACACAAAACCCGGGTTGAATGGTATGCCTGTTTTCACATCTCAGGAACCCCGGTAAAATATACATCCTCCCCGGAGGATATACGGCGCTTTTGTCGTGCTTTTTCGTGGGTATGGACTAGCTACCTTCGCAATCAAATTGTATTTGAAGAAGAAAGCGCGGAATCTAGATTGGTAAAATTTTTCAGTTAACCCCTTTACTTTTGGCAAAACTTCCATTATAATATTGGTGGGCGCGGGTGGCCCCTAGTGCAGGGCCGGAAGCCCGGGGCGGCGTTTGCACAGCGCATGAACACCCGGCCCACCAATTTTATATTTGTTGGGGTGATGGCATGGAAACGTTTGTTCAGATACTCAAAGACTTTGGTTTCCCGGTTGCCTGTGTGGTGGCGCTTTTTTACCTGCTACAGAAAGAGCAGGAAAACCACAAACAGGAAACAGCCTCACTCACAGCGGCTATTACTGAACTGCGTGTAGTACTGGCGAAAATCCTTGCGAAGATCGGCGGCGATGATAAATGATCAAGCTAGGCGGCGCTCATATCGACGAAGCGGGTAACGCTCACGGCGGCGCGGCTGGGGATCAAACTGGGCGCGAGTTGAGCATTACCAATTATTACACCCACAATTTAGGATGGAGGGCCTTCCGGGCGAAAAGCGCCACGGCGCGGGTAGCCATTGCGTGGGCCTGTCGTGCGGCTTGCAATAACCCGAAAATTGGTTATGACCAATGGCAACGTGATACCCTTTACTATGCGGCTGAACCCTTCCACTTTAATCCACAAGCTGTTGATAAACCTGTGGAAACCGACTGCTCGGCGCTTGTGCGTGTCTGCTGTGCTTTTGCTGGAATCATGCTCCCCAATTTCAGAACTTGGGACGAACCGCGAACCCTGCTAGAATCCGGGCATTTTGTGGAGGTTGTGGCAGACCGTCAACATTTGCTAGTAGGTGACATTCTATGCACACCCAGCGCGGGACACACTGAAATAGTTGTAGAGAGTGATAACCGCGAAGCGGAGGAAATCGACATGGATACCTTGAAATATGGATTTACCGGGGAGCAGGTGCGAACTCTTCAAATTCTGCTCAATGCCAAAGGCCCCGCCTATCTGGTAACGGATGGGGAATTCGGCCCCGCTACCCGCTCGGCGCTTAGAGACTATCAGGCAAAAAACGGTTTAACGGCTGATGCCGTGTGCGGATCCCGCACATGGGCTAAGATTTTGAAAGGAGAATGAAATCATGACATTTGACCAGATTACCCAGCTTCTTGACCGGGGCATGACTCCCGATCAGATCATGACAGCGATTAACACCCCTGCCCCGGCTCCCGATCCTGCCCCGGCTCCCGAAGGGCCTTCCATGCAGGATATCATGAGCGCGATTAGCGGACTCACAAAGACAATTCAGGCGGCGGCGGTTTTCTCTGTCCAGCAACCGGGCGGCGCTGGTGGGAATAATCAGCCTGATGCCTTTGACATAATGAAGCAACTGGTCAACCCTGTGGACAAGCCTAATACTTAATATAAGGAGGATTTTTCAAAATGGCTGACGTGAATACCAATGTTATCAATCAGGCTGGCACCCTGCTGGCGAGTATCTTCGGACAGGTGAGCGGAAAGACCGCCATTGCCCCCACCAACACCGGGGAATTTATTTCCCTGGCTAATACGACCCTCAATTACGGACTCGACCCCATTATGCGGGCCATGTCTACCCTGATCGGACGGACGATTTTCACCAATCGACCCTACACCGCAAAGCTGCGTGTTCTGGACGTGACTAATCAAGAATACGCCTGGCACAATCGCAAGGTTTCCATTTCCGACAAGATGCCCACCGATTCCGCCATGTATGCGCTGGAGGATGGTGAAGCGGTAGATCAGCAGATCGTCAATGTTCCGAATGTGCTCCAGCTGAACATCTACGGCGAAAACGCTTGGCAGGATTTCTACACCCTTTTTGAAACTCAGGTCAAGATGGCGCTGTCTGGCCCCGATGAATTGATCGGTTTCCTCTCGATGGTTTCACAGAACTGCATGGACAAGCTGGAACAGGCGAAGGAGAGTTTCAAGCGTATGGCGCTGGCTGGCTATGCCGGGGCGCTGGTGGATTACGGCGGGGATCGAGTGGTTCACGCGCTGACGGAGTATAACGCCCTCACCGGGCAGGAACTCACCGCGACCACCGTCATGCAGGACGAAAATTTCCGCAACTTCGTTGATTGGCTGTTTGCCCGGATGATCACCATCTCTGACGCAATGACGGAACGCTCCCAGAAGTACCACTTCAACGTGACCGGGCATGAAGTACAGCGCCACACCCCGAAGGAAATGCAGAAGCTGGTCATGTATTCCCCCTTCGACCACATGATGACTAACCGTGTGGTGGCGAACACTTTTAATGCTCAGGCGTTTGAGCGGATCGACCATGAAGCTATTAACTTCTGGCAGAGCATTAACACCCCCGACACCATCAATGTAACGCCCGGTATTCTCAACGCCAGCGGCGCGAAGATCGCCGGGACGGCCGTTAATAAGGCTGGCGTGCTGGGCGTACTGTTCGACCGTGATGCTCTCGGTGTGTCCGTGTTCGACGAGGAATGGCGCACTTCCCCGTATAATGCGCGTGGTCGCTATCAGAACTTCTGGTATTCTGCTACCTACCGTTATTACGCTGACCACACCGAAAACGGTGTGCTGTTCGTACTCGACTAATTCCCACCACGTTACCGCCCCGGGGCTATGTTCTTCTCTCCGGGGCGGCAGGTTTTTAAAGGGGTGATATAATGCCGTCTGTAAATGTTACCTTTTATCCATACTTTGAAAAACAACCAAACAGCACGAAACGCCCCGACGATGATCAGGGCATTTTACAGTATGCCGTTTCATTCTCCTGCAAAATGTGGGAAGGTTGTTCCTTCATGTCCCCGACCATCGAACTGAATTTATCTAATGGCGTGACCTTTAGCAATCCCTATCAATGGAAATATTGCTATATTCAAGAGTTGCACCGCTACTATCATATTTTCGATTGGAAGTTTGCGACCAGCTTATGGATTGCTACTTTGCAGGTGGATGTGTTGGCATCGTTCAAGGATAACATCGGCGCGGCGTGGGTATTCGCTGACCGGGTGGCAGATCGCAAGGATGAAAGCGGCAACGTGATAGACACAGGGCTGTTAGATGATATGATCCCAACCATGATCAAGCCGAAAATCTATAAAGAAACTGTCACACTTACACACCTGCACGGCGGATCATTCTACGCTGGCACATATGTGGTGGGAATCATTAACGCAGATGACGGCGCGGTGGGCGCGGTTTCCTATTACGCAATGGACAACCGCAATTTTAGACGGCTCATGTCTGCAATGCTTTCTGGTTCCTATCTCGGCACGGCAGACATTAACCGCGAGACGCAAAAAGCCATTCTGAACCCCTTCCAGTATGTCGCTAACTGCAACTGGTTCCCATTTACCATTGTGCAGGTGACAGGAAATGCCACCCCGACAATGCTTGATAATCTGCGGCTCGGCTGGTGGACAATGCCTTCTGCGTCAAACGGTGGCCCCAACTACTACAATATTTCCACCTATGGCAGATATGAAACCCTTCATCAATTCAAAATGTGGGATCATCCGCTAACCGCTCGGCTCAATATGAAAATGTGGAATTATGAGCCATACACCCAATATGAATTTACCTGCCCCTACTTTGGAAACTTCACAATTACCCGCTCTCAGATTCCAGACGGCAAGGCAACAGCGCTTTTCTCCTATGACCTTGTTTCTGGACTGTGCCAGCTACGAATCTATGATGGACAGGTAGACACCACGCTTTACCCTGATGAATCGGAGCAAATCGCGCAGACAATCGCCCGGTGCAAGCTGGTTCGCACTCTTTCCGGGCAGGTGGCCTGCCCCATTCAGATTGCACAAACAACCTCCGACTACGGCGCGGCGAAGGTTACACAGGTCACAGCCAGCGCGACCGTGCTTGGCAATTCGGCGGCACTCCAGCGGCAATACACCTCCGCACACAATGCACAGCTTATGGCAAACGCGCAGAGCGTAGGCGGCGCCACAAATATGCTCGGCTCGGCGCTAAGTCTCAATTTTAGCGGCATAGCGGCAGGTTTTAGTCAGATGGTTCAGGGCGAAGCGGCTAACCGTGCGGCATTTAATGACTGGTGGACTACATACAAATATGATAGACCTGCCACAAATGCGGCTAACTATGCGGCTCGGACATCCGCAACCCACACCAGCGCAACGCAAAGAGCGCCTGTTGTGGAAACCAGCGGCAACAACGGTTCTAACCTCGAAGCTCGGTTCCCATTTGAGCAACGGTGTTCATTTCTCCTGCCCACCACAATCACAGGGGATCCATACGCAACAATCTATGATATCACAGACGATATGCTGGTAGAAACAAAGAATTATTATAATTGGGTGGGCTACCCGCACGGCAGAACCATTCGTATAAATAGACATTCGGGATTTGTACAGGGACATGACCCCCGGATGACTTCCATTACCGCGAACGAAACAGAACTGGACGCGATTAAAGATTTTATCAGCAACGGAATTTTCTATGAATAAGGAGGGTTGAATATATGGCCTTGACTACTGCTCAGATAATCGCAATTCTCGCCGGGGCAAACAGCAACCGCAAAAAGCCCCGGCCTAGGAAGGGAGGGAATAAATAAATGGGCGCTCCGTACTACTACGATGAAATCAACACCATTGCGGCGGCACACTCTCCGTCTACTGTGCATTGCCACAATACCGAACTGTGGCGGTATTATTTCCGTTACCTGATCCAGCAGGCCGTAGCGCAATTCAAGTGGACACTCCCGGAAGGGTGGGACGCAGACTATTTTCTGTACACCCTGTATGGGCGCGGGTATCTGGCGGTTTTTGACTCCGGCCCATTGTTTGGGGTGATTCCCAATCAATGCACTCTGCGCGGGTTGAATGTGTATTACCATCCCACCCATGCCATGATTGCAAACCCGCTTTTGCCTGATATCCACGATTTGCAAATTAACCGGGATTGCGTGGTGCTTAAACTTCAGCCGAATTATTCCAGCATTTGCGATAAAGTTTCGTACTATGCGGATATGATGGCGCTATGCGATGAAACTGCAACCGTCAACCTTTTCAACTCTCAGCTTTCCTACGTGCTGGCGGCAGGGAATAAGACGGCGGCAGAAGCGCTGAAGAAAATGTTTGATCAGATGCACAGCGGCAACCCTGCCGTAGCAGTTGACAAAATGCTCCTCGGCGATGACGGTAAACCCACGTGGTTTCCCTTTAATCAGGATGTCGGCACTAACTTTGTTGTTGACCGCATCCAGATGGCAAAAGAGAATTTCAAAGATCAGTTTTTAACTGACCTTGGAATCCCCAACGCCAACACCCATAAGCGGGAGCGGCTAGTAGTTGCCGAAGTCAAGGCTAACCAGACGGAGACGGCTATCGTCCCCGACCTCTGGCTTCAGCATTTGCGGGAGGAGTGCCAGCGAGTAAAGGACATGTTTGGAATTGATATTGGCGTAGAATGGCGGTTCGATCCTGCGGAGGGAGGCGTAGATAATGCCAGCAACGTTATCAATAATGGGGCTGTATAATGCAGACCCCGGCGTGATTGATCCTCTGGTTTCGGCAATGCCTACACAGGATTTGCGGCAGGCGCTCCCGGCTGAACTGCTCAGCGAGTGCGCGGAACTAGAGGTTATCTATCCCAATCCGTCCACGTTTAAGACGATTCTGGCGGCATGGGTAAAACATCGGAAGCCCATTTGGGATAAACTGTACTCAACTACCCAATACGAATATGATCCAATTTATAACTATGATCGATATGAAGAAGAAACAGTCAGCACAGACCGCACACGTTCCAGCACGGACACCTACACCGACACAAACACAGATACACAGTATCACACCCCAGGAGAGCAGAAAACCACAGCAACCGATAAAAGGTATGGTTTCAATGATGCCGTTACCCCGGCCCCTGCGGCACTTGCCGAAAACACCGTGGAACCTGTGTTGGAAAAGCGGGTTTTACCATCTGGAACCAGCGGATGGCCTGAACTCAATCTCACACTCAAAGGTACAGAGGTAACCCGCGATACCGGGCAGGAGGGCGGGAGCGCTGAATCTAGCGGCACAGAGGGAGAACAGATCACACGTTCTCACCGGGCATATGGTAATATCGGCGTGACCACCACCCAGCAGATGATAGAGCAGGAGCGGCAATCGGTGAAATATGATTTGCTGGAAGATGTGGTCAATGACTTCAAGGCAAGGTTTTGCCTGATGGTTTATTAAGGAGGGTTTGTTATGGCGTATTTTATCAATGGCTACCCGTATAGCGACACTCACAACCTCAATCTAGATTGGGTGATTGACACCCTCAAGCGGATTGAGACGGAAACGGGCCAGCTACACGATGGGCTGGAAATTCACGTAACCGACACAAGCGGCACGGAAATTTATACGTTCACCGTCAAGGCTAACGGCGTTTACATCACTCGCCCGGACGGAGGTACGCCGTTTTTCTACAATTTCGACACGCAGACCCTTTACTCCTCTAAATTTGATGGACAGCAGTTTTTGACCGCAAGCGGCAGAACCACGGGACAGTTTAGAGCGGGTAGTCTGGTGCTTGACAATGCTCTCCCGATTGCACAGGGCGGCACAGGTGCGACCACGGCAGATGCGGCTAGGGAGGCACTCGGAGCGGCGGCGGCGTTTGATGTCCTCCCGATCAACAAGGGCGGCACAGGCGCGACCACGGCGGCGGCGGCAAGGGCGGCGCTTGGTGATGGGTACGACATTCTCACTACCGAAAACTGGCTTGTGCCTGTTGGTGTAACTACTGGAGTCAGCCGGGTAACTGTGCAGTATAACAACTCGCTAAAATTCCTCAATAAGTTGGTAGTAGTAAATGTTCGTCTGCTGATTGCGGCAGGAACCGCGATACCTGTTAACTCTGGCGTGTGCAATGTTCAGCAACAGGCATATACCCCCGAATTCCCCGGCGATACTTCCACTTATGCCACAATCTCGGCGGCGCCTTATGGACCGTTCAAGATTTCTCCGAATGGCACGGTTACCGCGACCGAAGTGATCCCCGCTGACTACTCTGGCACAATCACGATGAGCGGCGTATTTTTTGCGGCATGATACTAGCAATTATTCTGATAATCATTGTGCTATACATCTACGCGACTATGTGAAAAAACTTGTCATGTTGGGCGGTTAGACTGATTGAAAAAAACTGTCAGTTTTGCCGCCTGACATGAAAGTTTTTCCGGGCCAGAATGAAAAAAAGTGTCAAAGTTAGGGGGAACTAATGAAAAAAAGTGTCAGTGGGTACTGGG
>JAZQHA010000049.1:0-9501 GCA_045540315.1 Acutalibacteraceae bacterium
ATGACGGAGGCGGCCATGCCGTCTTTCATGTATCACCTGCGCTGCACTGATTTGAAGTCGGGGAGGGCAGATATTTCCGGTGATGAGGATAAGTGAAAAATATCTGAAAAAAGTAAAAAAAGGGGTTGACACTTTCGAGAGTATGTGGTAATATATATATCGTTCGCGAGGCACACAAGCCTCTACGAACCAAGTGAATATCTGGGTGTGGCGCAGTTTGGTAGCGTGCTTGAATGGGGTTCAAGAGGCCGGAAGTTCGAATCTTCTCACCCAGACGTTAGAAAAGCGTTGGAAATGCTGAGTTTCCGACGCTTTTCCTTTTGTGTTTGTAGACCAAAAGTTTAGCAATACTGAACCGTTTGGTTGACAAATTTTCGAAGCGTGGTTGACAACCCTTGATTTGCCTGAGAAAACGAGGTGTTCAGGGTGTCGACAATTACCGAACGAAAGAAAGATGGAAAGGTCATAGCGTTCAAGTTTGTGGCTTGTATCGGGCGTGATGCGGATGGAAAGCGCATCTGTAAAGGGACAACGTGGAAACCGCCGCAGGGCTTGACCTATGCTAAGGCGCGCAAGCTGGCAGAGGCGGAGGCGTATCGGTGGGAACAGGAATTGCGCTGCGGTGAAGGGGCGGCTTTTCAGCAGGGACAGTTTACGCCCCCTCATTCTGCGCCCTCTGAAGCGGTTCAGGCGGTGGAGGAAGTCCCGGAGGAAGAAACCTTCCGTTACTTTGCGGAACAGGTGTGGATGCCGTTGAAGGTCATTGCGGGCGGTGCGCGTCCCTCCACCATTGCGATGTATCGCTTTATGATGCGGGTGTCGCTGCCGGTGCTGGGAGCCAAGAGACTGAAAGACATAACGGCGGTTGACATCATGCGGTATCTCCAATATCTGCGGGAGGAATACCGCGCCCCTGATGGGCGGATGCTGTCCGAAAAGAGCATCAAGCACCATTATGACATTCTACGTATCATCTTCAATTATGCCGAAAAGCAGGAGGCGATAGAAAAGAACCCTATCAAGAAGGTGGACGCGCCGAAAACGGTCAAGCGCCCGGTGGAGGCTCTGAGCCAAGAGCAAGCAAAGACATTCTTTCGTGCGCTGAACGGATGTAAGTTGGAATACCGCTGTATGATGCTGCTGATGGCTACGACGGGTATCAGGCGCGGGGAATGCCTGGGGCTTCAATGGCAGGACTTCGACTTTCAGAACAATACCCTATCCATCGTGCGGAATGTCACCTATACAAAGGAAAGCGGGACGATGGTAGCAGAACCGAAAACGCCTTGTAGTATCAGAACCATACCGCTGATGGAGGGTGTTAAGGCGTATCTGCTGATGCTCAGGCAGGAAGCTGTCCGCAATCACCCATACGAAAACATAGAGAGCGCGTTTCTGTTTGAGGGGAAGGGAAGTGCGTTCACACCCCGCGATCCGAATACAGCGACACGGAAAATATCCGCGTTTATGAAGTCTATTGGTCTGCCCGGCATATCCCCGCACGATTTGCGCCATACCTGTGCGACGCTGCTGTTGGAGAATGGCGCAGACATCAAGAGCGTCCAAGAGATATTGGGTCACGCGGATGTCTCAACCACGCTGAATTTCTATGTGAAGTCTGACCTGCGACAAATGAAGGTTGCCACACAGCTTTATGCGGATGCGTTCAATCTGTGAACTGTTGTGCGGTGGAGGCACAAAGAAACGCCCGGAGCTTCAAACTCCGAGCGTTTTTTCGTGTTCCCTGATGAGCTTATCCAGCGTGGGACGACTGATATTCAATTCCTTTGCGAGCTGGGCTTTGTTGACCTCCCGACGCATATACCGTTCGTAGTGTGAAGCGAAGTCGCTAATTTGAACTTCTTTGCGCCCCTTGTATTTGCCCTCCTGAACCGCGAGGGCGATTCCTTCACGCTGACGCTCCAACAGGTTCATTCGCTCAAACTCGTTGATTGCGCCAATCATCGTCAGCATCAGCTTGCCCGTGGGGGTGCTGGTGTCGATGTTCTCCTTATTGCTGACGAGATGAACTCCCTTTGCGTTCAGCTGCTCCACGATGGCAAGAAGGTCTTTTGTGGAGCGCGCAATGCGGGAGAAGTCGTGAATGAAAACCGTGTCGCCCTCCCGCGCAAACTCCAAGAGCGCTTGAAGCTGGGGACGGTTCGTGTCCTTTGCGCTGATTTTCTCCGTGAAACACTTGTCGATGTTGTGTTTCTTCAAGCCCTCCACCTGACGCGCTTCATTCTGTTCTACGGTGGAAACTCTGACATACGCGATATTCATACCATCCTGCTCCTTTGTTTGTGGGGATGGTTATATTCTAACGGAACGTAAAATAAAAATCAATAACATTATTTACAAATGGTAAAATAATTTCGTTTACAATTTCAAATTAACGCGATTTGCGACTTTTTGAAATGTAAAACTGGGGTATACTCTATTTTTCGCGCATCCGTGTTGCGGACGATTGCACATAGGGGGGGCGTGCCCTTTCGGGATAAAATATAATTCACACCCTGGCATCGTAAATGCGTGGCACGCGCCCCCGCTAAGTGTTGATTTGATTTTGAATCACGGGCGACGGATTACTTGATTGACTTGTTGAATATTGCCATCAGGTCTGCCGTAGCTTTCTTGGCAGACTTCGCATCCACCTGAACCTAAACGCTGCGGTCATTCAGCATACCATACAGCGCATCCATCATTGCGAGCAGGTTTTGTGTGTTGTAATCAATGGAGCCGTTTTGCGTATTGGTGAGCGCGGCTTGTAGCTTTGCCTGAGCGCGCAGCATTTCATACCGTGAATGATAATTACTCATTGGTGTTCCCTCCTTTCCATTGTGATTTTGTATTCGGGAAGCGGGCGCGGGCATTTCTATCTGTGTTCCCTGCGTCTATCGTGTATTTGATGGGGGAGAGGGCTGTTTTTGCGCCTTTGTTCCCGTGGTGGTATCAGACCAACAGGAGAGAAGAACAGGGCACACAAAGGCAAAGAATGGGCGCAAATCGCGTGCCAATCATATATCCGTTGGGCGGTCTGCGCCCTTGCTTGTGCTCTCTGACTTTTCCTGCTGCTGGTTTGTAGCGTCTCTCCGCTTGCCGGAGAGACGCATATATATTATTATCTGTTTATATTATTTCTATCCTGCGTTGCGGGCGCGCTTGTCCGCTGTGAGAACAACGGCAGACGCACGGCGAAAAAACTCGCGCACACATCAGAACATCAGGCTCAAATCCTCCGCTATTTGTGGTCGCTCTTGGGGCGGGCGCGGGGTTTCGTAGAAGTCAAAGCATCCGCCCTTGTTATGAACGAGGTAGCCTTTTTCAATCATCAGGTTTATGTATGTGTGAAAAGTCGTGCGCCGGATGCCCGCTTCCTTCTCCGCTGCCTCTTGGGACAGGTAGAAACTATAATTGTCTTTGTTGGAGGCAAAATACAGATATAATTGTAATCCATACGGAGTCAGGTCACGATTGGCACGCTGCCAGTTTTCATTCTTGATACAGAGAAAATCACGGTCTGCGCGCTCCCGATGGATGGTGATATGCTTCTAATGGGGATATGATGTCGGCATTTTGTTTGCTCCTTTCAAATTTTCAGAAATCGTAGCCGTAAGCGTTTGAAGATACGGCGATGGTCGGCTTTGACGGCTGACAGAACATATCTTCTGCGCCGTATATATCAATTTCCGCAATCAGGTCGCGGAGGTCTTCCAATATGCGGTATTCCTCAGCCAAACGCGAAACCAGCGTGTTAATATTTCGCTGCGCGGTGTCATACGCCCGGCGGATTGAGGCTTCCCGTTCAGCGGGTGACATATTCTCATAATCGTTCAACCATTTTCCCTCCTTTCTCTTTTTCTATACTTATTATACCAAAAATTTTTATGAAAATCCAATCAATGGACGGTATGTCGGGACACGGCGGACGGTGTATGACAGCACCCAGGATACACAGCGGAGAGAAAATAGATTTTTCAATAGCACCCAGCATTTGGGGGCGCGATTTCGGATATTTGACGGCGATAATCCAAATAATCTGATAATTTCGTATATTATTTGATAATTTATCGAAAGCATGGCATAATGACGGAAAAAAACCATTTTTAGGGATAAAATCGGCAATTACACGGATATATCCCCGAATATTGCGGAAAAACGCAAGTTATGATACAATGAAAAACAACTACACGCAAGAAGAAAGGAACCATTTATGCAGACATTCGCCGAACAACTCAACGCAATGCGCAAGGAGCGCCACATCACGCAGGAACAGCTCGCGCAGGAGCTGAATGTGTCCCGCACAACCATCTCCCGTTGGGAAAGCGGCAAGGTCTTACCCGATGTTGAAACCATCAAGCATCTGTCGCAGGTGCTGAATTATAACTTCTTTGCGGTGGAGGGACTGGCGGAGGATTCGCCCACCGTATCGGAGGTTGCTCCTGTTCCGGAAGAAGCTGCCAGCGCGTCCATTCCCCCTGTCCGCAAGAGCAGCAGGAAGCGATGGTTTGCTGTTGGCGGGCTGTGTTTGGCGGTGCTGTGCCTGTTTCTGCTGCCAATCCTGATGAGAATACCATCCGCAGAGATTGTGGTCACGCCCGCAACGACGGTGGCATACCTGATAGAGGTTGAGCAGCCATCAGGCGAAAAGTGGGTCGGGTGGGATGTCAACTTTGTTTTTGAGAACAGGAGCGACGTCCCTTTCACCCCAGAAAAAGTGGTAGCGACTTACTATGAAGGAGACCGCATTGCCGCAGGCGTTGTGCTGAAATATGAGGAGCTGCGCCCGTGGATGAGCGACGATAAACTGACCAAAGAAAGCGTGCCTCTGAACTGGCCCTTCGGTTCAAACCAGCTTTACATGACGCACATGGAATGCGTCATCTATGGCACCGATGACAACGGGCACGAACTGCAAGCCCGTGCTACGGTTCAGTATTCGCAGGAATACGCCGATGCGGTGGAAGGTCAATAACTGGGTTTCATATTTGACTCAGAACGCCTCTTGAAGGGGCGTTTTTTTGATGCTTCAACGCTAAAATGGCGGATGTGCACGATTTGCACGCCCGAAAAACCAAATGTGCACGATATGAACGTGACTTTTTACCTCCCGAACCATTATGATTGAAGTATCAAGCGCGAAAGAAGGGAGGTTCAATGCTGGTATATCTTGGCTGGATTGTGGCGGCGTTCCTTGGTGGTTTCCTGTTGGCGATGTGGCAGCGAAAGACACATCATTCCCTGCGGACAAACTTCGCACGGGTGGAGGTCTTCGCTGGGCGGAGCTATCGGGAGATACTCACCATCGCAGGAGCAAAGCCGAATACCATCACCCAACAGACGGATGGCGAAACGTTGAAAACGTGGCAGGAGGGAGACTACTTCATCACCCTTGCCTTTGACAGCCGGGACATCTGCCGTGGGGTTGAAGACGAACAAATTTGACAAATGAAGGAGGACAACCAAATGCGCATTACTATTGATACCGAATTACAGGCAATCATTGTGCCGGAATCCTATTACATGCAGGTTGATAAACTGAATGAGGTCATTACCGAGGCGGGCGGCAAAGCGCTGGATTATACTGCGTATATCCGCACCTGCTTTGAAAAGGCGTATGCCACGCAGATTGTCCGTCAGGGCGATGTGGCGAAAATCAAGGGAACCAGCGCGAAGAAGCGCAAGCCCACCGTAAAGACCGAATCGGTGGAGGGTGGCGCAAATGAGTAAAGCCATCACACCGGAAGAAGTGAAACAGTTTTACCGGCTATACGAGAAGCACGGTAGCTACGCAGAGGTGGCAAGAATCACCGGGCGTAGTGCCACCGCTATCGGAAGACACATCCGTATGGCTGGAATGACGAAAGCCCACCGGCACGCGGTGGGGCAGACAATTGGGAAGAAAAAACAAACCATTGATGGGGAGAATAATGATGAAAAAGCTGCTATTCATATTGTTCCTAATACTGCTTCAGTTTACGGTAGCAAGTGCTGATTTTGATGGCCCCATAAACGAAACAACGTTGTCAGTGGGTAATTATCATGTGGTTGGCATACTCGAAGATGGAACAGCTATTGCAGTTGGCGAGAAAGAGGATGGAAAGTGTGAGGTTTCAGATTGGAACCATCTTGTATCTGTCAGTGCAGGGGCTGCTCATACTCTCGGGTTACGCGATGATGGTACGGTTGTCGCAGTTGGCGATAATGGAGAGGGAGCTTGTAATGTGTCGGAGTGGACAGACATTGTTATGGTTTCCGCTGGATACCAACATTCTGTGGGACTGAAAAAAGATGGAACGGTTGTTGCTGTTGGATCTAATGAGTCTGGGCAGTTGAATGTTTCCGCATGGAAAGATATTAAGTATATTTCAGCGGGTGCATGGTTTACGCTGGGGGTGAAGACCGATGGTACTGTGGTTGCCGTCGGTTATAATGATTATGGACAATGTAACACCGAAAAATGGGAAAACATAGTTGCGGTAGCGGGTGGCACGTGGGCATCTATTGGGCTGACTGCTGATGGAAAAGTTATCTATTGTGGAGGAGGAGATAGTCACAAGAATCTACTAAATAAAACAAAGGCGTGGCGAGATATTGTTCAGATTAGCATTGAGCAGGCAAATGTAATTGCAGTTACTAAAGATGGAAAAGTGGAATCTACATTATCACTTGATTTTGGTGAAGGCCCCTTTGTAATGGCTGGAAGGTCTGGCTGGAATGGTCATTTGACCGCCTTAACTTCAGAGGGGATTGTTGTAAGCAATAACAGCGAAATAGACGGTATGAAGTTGCGTCTGCCGTCTATACGTAAGCAAGTGGAAAATGATAAAGTATCTGCAGATAATGGCATTTGGCACATTGAAGCTTATGTAGATGAATTTGATCTTCCAACAGAGGAAACCTACGTTGTTTCATCACAATTAACTGGCAAGTTCAGCAATTCCACGACTAATAATTCGGAAGTAACTGCTTATGTTTATTGTATGAAAGAAGCCGTAAGCGGATATGGGGTCTATGAGGTTATTAGTATACGTTTGTTTGAGTACGGCAATTATCGTGTACAGAATATCTTCTCAGAAAGTAAAGCCTATGATATCGTTGTGATGGATAATGCTGGTAGTAAGTATTATCTGTCAGGTTCGATGTTATCTAAAGGGAGTGAGATAATGATTGGTGGAGATGATGCACAAGTCATTATTGGGGCACTCCAACGCGGCGGAACAGTTAGATTTGCGATTACAGATAATAGTGTGTTGACAAAATATATCCTTACAATTGAGAATGCCGATGGATTCGATGTGGTCTACGATCAATGGTGGACAGAGTAAAATCAGTCTTAGGATAACCAGTCCCCGTTTCTTTCATCAGGAGACGGGGACATTCTTATGTCCCGGTGGAGGTTAAACCCGAACATTCCATTTGACAAACATTACGGATATGGTTATAATCATCATAAGTGATTTGTGGTTGACAAAATTGTTTCCGCAAACGCGAAATACAGGTAAACAGGGCAAAAACTGCGCTTTTTGATGCTGGGAAGGTGCTTGAAGCTGGACGGGACGCAGTCCCGACCTATGGGGTTCAAGAGGCCGGAAGTTCGAATCTTCTCACCCAGACTGAGACAGCAGGATCGTCAGATCCTGCTGTTTTTCTTGCTGAAAGAATAACGGATGTAATGCCTTTCCTTTTCAGGAAAAGTGTGATACAATGGTTGAAACAAAGGGAGGCTCATGATGACGAAAGAGATGATTCGCCAGCGGCTGGCACAGATCCGCTGCTTCCTGCTGGATATGGACGGTACGTTCTACCTTGGAGAGAAGCTGATCGAGGGCTCGCTGGACTTTTTGGAGGCGCTGCGGCGCACCGGGCGAGACGCCTGGTTCCTCACCAACAATTCCTCCAAGTCCGCCAGCGCCTATGTGGACAAGCTCACCCGCATGAACGTGCCGGAGCCCTTCCGCAGCCAGGTCATGACCAGCGGCCACGCGGCAGCGCATTATCTCATGGAGCGTTTCCCGGAAGGGAAGGGATACCTGCTGGGAAATGACGTCCTCCGAGCAGAGCTGGAAGCCATGGGTCTTGTCTTCACCGAGGACGATCCGGATTATGTCCTGGTAGCCTTCGACACCACGCTGGATTATGCCAAACTGTGCAAGGTCTGTGATTTCATCCGCTATGGGAAGCCCTATATCGCGACCCATCCGGATTTCAACTGTCCTACCGAGACGGGCTTCATTCCGGATATGGGCGCGATAATGGCCTTCATTGAGGCCAGCACGGGCCGCAAGGCGGATGTGATCCTGGGCAAGCCCTATGGCGGCATCGTCCGTGAGGCGCAGATGCGCACCGGCTACGACCTGGCGGAGATGGCCATGGTGGGCGACAGGCTTTACACCGACGTCGCTACTGGCGTCAACCATGGCATGACTGGCATCCTTGTTCTGTCTGGCGAGGCCACCATGAAGGACGTGGAGGAATCCGATGTCCAACCCCATCTTATCTTTAACAAACTGGCGGATATGATTCCGTATTTATAAGCAAAGGAGATATATACCATGTTGAAGACGATGTTCCCCACCATCAACCGCGAGAGCAGCATGCTGGGCTTTGGCTGCATGCGTTTCCCCTGCAAGGCAGACGGCAAGATCGATGAGGCGGAGGCCATCCGCATGGTGCGCCATGCCATCGACAGCGGCGTGACCTACATTGATACTGCTTATCCCTACCACGGCGGCGAGAGCGAGATCGTGGTGGGCAAGGCCCTGCAGGGCGGCTACCGCGAGAAGGTCATCCTGACCACCAAGCTGCCCTGCTGGAACGTCCATTGCTACGAGGACATGATGAAGCACCTGGACGAGCAGCTGCAGAAGCTGCAGACCGATCATGTGGACTTCTACATCCTGCACGCGATGAACAAGGATCGCCTGAAGCAGATGCAGGAGCTGGACTACAAGAAGTTCTTCGCTGAGGCTCTTGCTCAGGGCAAGATCCGCTACCCCGGCTTCTCCTTCCACGATGACTACGCCTGCTTCATGGACATCCTTAACGACTGGGATCAGTGGAAGATGGCCCAGGTGCAGATGAACATCCTGGACGATGAGAACCAGGCGACCCTGGAGGGCATCCGTGAGTGCGGCAAGCGCGGCATCGGCGTGGTCATCATGGAGCCCCTGCGCGGCGGTCTGCTGGCCAATCCGCCTGCGGACGTCAAGGCTGTTTACGAGGCCTTTGACGCCAAGCGCAGCCCCGTGGAGTGGGCTTTCCGCTACCTGTACGCCATGCCCGAGGTGGTCACCATCCTCTCCGGCATGAGCAACTGGGAGCAGACCACCGACAATCTGCGCATCTTTGACCTGGAGGAGCAGCCCGTCCTCACCGAGGCGGAGAACGCTCTCTTCAAGCAGGTCAAGGCGACCTACATGGCCCGCACCAAGACGCGCTGCACCGGCTGCGAATACTGCCAGCCCTGCCCCATGGGCGTGGCGATCCCCCGCATCTTCA
>JAZQHA010000050.1:0-7038 GCA_045540315.1 Acutalibacteraceae bacterium
GCTACGCAAGCCGATAACCTGCAAACATGAAAAATCCTGAAAACCGTTGGTACACAATGCTTTTCGGGAATGACAAAAACCCCACCTTTTTGACTGCCCCACACTATGGCCCACACACGGCCCCAGAAGGACGAAAAAAGCCCCCGAACCATGAGGATCGGAGGCTGTCGATTAAGCAAGTTTGAGTTGCTCTTGAGGCTTAATTTTTTGGGTGTTGGTAAGCAGGAGCGCCAACTCATCTACCATGAGCCGGATTTCCTCGTCATTGCGCTGTATCAGGGCGTCAATGCGGGCAGTTTCGGCAAGGAAGGACCGGCAAGGCGGCCGGAGCCGATTCCCCATCCTGCGGAGCTTGTCGCGCCGTTGCGCCTGCTCCATGCGAGTGGTGAGAATGTCCTCCAGTAGCGCCGCCGCCTTGCTGCGGATACCCTCTTCGGCTGTCGCGTACATCGTAGGTTCTGGCAGTTCCGGCCTTCTTTTTCCCCCTGCTGGCATTGTGGCCCCCTTCGCGCTGTGCTTCAAGGATTGCGCGTTCAAGCATGGCTAGCGCGTGATTGATGCGCTCGCGGCAAACGGCCACAGTGCGCGGATCAAGTTGAACGAGTTGTTCGTGCTTCATTCCTAGTCCCTTTTCGAGGGTAAGGCCGGGAGCCGAAAAGCCTCTAGGCAAGGCTGGACTTCTTCCCGTGCTGGTCTTGTATCCGTCGCACTCCCGGCGTGATTCGTCCTAGCTGTTTTCGACAGCAAGGTCATCATACCACGGTCTGCCCATAGGGGAAAGCACCTGAAGGGGGAGAAAAAAAACATCGGCACCGCCCTGTCGGTGGCGTACTGTTCTAATACTGTTTTAATACTTAAATACTGTTCCGGTTCCCTCAGTGCAGGTTTCCCGGTTCCCTCAGTGCAGGTTTTTTATCTCTGATTGCAGGTTTCCCAGTTCCCTCAGTGCATGAGAAAGCCTTCGTGCAACAGGGGAACTGGGTAAAGTGCAACAGGGGAACTGGGTAAACTATAGCCACGGGACAGAATCGCCATAATCGAAAGGCAGAGAGTTGGAAACGGCAGGCGGGGTGAAAGGCACAGACAGTTGAGTCAAGAGGCGTCGCGTAGAGGTCGAAACTGTAGGCTGTCGGATCGCGTCAAGTCTACCGTAGAACCTTACAAGATGTTCAGCCCAGCCGGGATAGTTGTCGGGAACATTAGGGTACACGCGGAAAGCTAAACCGGAGGTAGTATAGCCGTCCGCCGTCCAGATGAAGCCTTTTTCTTTCAAGCCTTCAAAAGCAGTGCGTAGGGTGCGCGTAGAGATATGATACAGGCGCGACCAGCGGGAAAGCTTTATGTGTTGTTCAGGGATAAACCATACTTCATGCTGGTTCAGCATCTCGCCGGAAGGGGTAAAAATAACATCGTTCGTGTGGCCAGTAAGTTCGCCGCCATACCATGCAGAGGCACGACAGAGAAGCCATACAAGGCGCTCTGAAGGCTTCAAGAAGGCCCATGCGCCGCCGAAAAACATATATTGCGACATGACAAACGGTTTTTCGTGTTTTTCGATAAATTCAGTATCGATATGGTACACGTTCAAGTGTCGTCCACCACGCAATTTTTTATGCGTGATGGTAAACAATCCTATGCTTGCAAAATTATCTATACATTCGATAAGATTTGCTCTTTTCATGCCTAACAGCACAGATAACCGTGACAAAGACGGAGAGCTTTCACCTATTTGATGACTGTTACCAGTGTAAGCCCTTTTAGCATGAGCGCATATTGCAAAATAAACAGCGGCATTATGCGGAGCCATAATAAAACGTTCCGACATTTCAAAGAAATCATTATTCGCGTAAACAAGCATTTTGGTTTTTTCGTCATGATGACGCTTGAGCGCCTCAGTGGGCGCAAGGGGAGTCTTCATAGCCACCTACTACTGGGACGACTATGCGAGTGCAACGCTTGATTTTTCGGATGGATTCTTTTATCTTCAAGGTGTCCAGAAAGCGCCGTGAGATTAGCCGTCTCAGAGGTTTAGGCAGGTCACTCGCAAAGTTATCCCTGCCTCGTTTTTCCAGAAGCCCTACGAACTCGCCCTCGTAGGGCTTTTCTTTACCCTAGCACGATTCCCCCTTTTTTGGGAACATGGTTGCGTGAATTACAGATATGTAATCAGCACCACACGTCACCACCACCAAAGCTAATTCCTACCGGTTCACTAGGTTTAGACCAGGCATAACACCCTCACGGCCTTTTTTGTTCCTGCAACTGCTACCCGCCCTGCAACCAGATCGCCCCCTTGTGGAGCCGCTGGGAGTATCAACGCGCGCGCGTATGCGTACACGCGCATTCTTAATTTTCTTAAATTCTTAATATATTAATGGGCGAAAAATTCAGGGCTCTGCAAAAAAAACGTTATTTTTCAATATGTTATACCGTTCAATCCCAACAAAAAACACGTCAAGACAGGGTTTAAACCCAACAAAAAACACGTCACAAACCAACAAAAAACACGTCAACAATCAAAATTTATTTTGTTGTCAATCATATTGCATTTTGTTGGTTTTATCGTTACCTCTAGGGAGAGTGAAAACACGGAGGTAACACCATGGGGATTAATCTTGTTCTAGAGCCCAAGAAACACGTCACCGCCAAAAACGAACTTTTCCGCTGTCGTTGTAAAAATGGCAACTTGATAGCGGCTAGAATTTTTTACGCCTTCGCCAGCCTTATAGATGCGGGACAGGTCGAACATGGTTTTGTCCACGTCTCTATCCCTGCATCCTCTGTGCTATCGGAGGGGTCGATCAGCGGGAGGCGATATTATGACATTTCCAAGGCCGCTGATACACTTTTAGACGCCAAACTTGAGCACCGGTTAGGTAAAACCGGCTTCGTTAAATACAATATGTTTAGTTCAATTCGTTATGAAAACGGCATACTTACAGGTAAAATTGATGCCGACTTGATTCCATTCTTTACAGCAATCAAAGAACACGCTGGACTATATACGAAGTTGAACTTTTCCCAGTATGTAAAGTTGCCTTCAATGTATTCTCAACGGTTATTTGCCTTCCTGAGTTCGTGGCGTTCACATGGATACGTTGAGAAAAATTTAGATGAACTTCACGAACTTCTAAACACGCCGGATACTCTAAAAAAGGACGTGTCAATGTTCCGCAAACGCGTTCTTGAAAAAGCCCATGCTGATATAAGCGCGTTCACTGACTTGTGTTATGTGTGGCGCTTTATCAAAGAGGGACGCCGGATTGTGAGCGTCCATTTTGAGTTTCCTAGAGTCGTTCCAGCCACTAAAAAAAGAGCGGAAACGCCGGAGCCGGAAGAAGTGTCCCTTATCAGCTTCACGCCTGTGCCACAGGATGAGAAGGACAGCCAACTAAAACGCATTGCGGCACAGTGCTGGAAGAACTGTCACGGCCAATGCCAGAGCGATAAACAACCTCCTGCCATCTGCGGAGTGTGCCGGAAGAACTCAGGAAAGCACAGCACCTAAAATAAGGCCCCTAGGAGGCCCGTAGAGCCGCGTTTTTTGAAAATCCGGCCCGATGGTCACGAACGAAAAAAATAAAGGCTCCTACCTCTTCGGCGGGAGCCTTGTGTTTACTTGTCGGCGATGTCAGCACCTTGGAGCCACAGATAAAGCCCATTGCGAGACACGCGCCATTCCTTGCCGCATTTTTTGGCGGGAAATCCCGGCTCTTTGACAAGCCCCAGCGCGGCATTTCTGCCAATACGCAAGATTTCAGCCGCCTCTTGCAACGTGAGAACTTTATCGGGAGCGCCCCCCATCATCTCTTGCCGGAGCTGGTCGAGATCTTCCTTGTTCGTGGACATAATTTTTTCTCCTTGTTTTTTGCGTAAACTGTTGGCATGATATAGAATAGTCCTGATAAGTCTAGTAAAAGCGGCCAAAGTTAACATAATTAGCGTTATGGGACAAAAAAATAAATATCCTGCTAAAACAAGCACTTACGAAGCGAAACAGAATAAAAAATAACGCATCACTATTTATCCAGCCTCAAAAAACAATCAGAACTTGTTTTTTTACTTTTGCAAACAGACAAAGAGGGAGCTTGTCGCCCCCCCCCTTGTCTATCTGTGTTCCGCCTCAATCTGTGCCACAATGGCGGCAACATCTACGCCCGCCCGCTCTGTGGTGTAGTCGCTCCATAAGCTCAAGCCTAGCAATGCGCCTTGAATCGCCACCGTAAACCATGAGACGATAACTATGATTCTCCATTGCGCCTGTGTCATCTGCGTTCGTCCTTCTCAGCTTTGAGCGCGTCATAGATGCGGAGTGTCCGCCCGCTCATATCCTGCAAGATAAAACTCATGCCCCTGAGTGCCACGTCATCCATGAGCCTTGTATCCGCCTGCTGTGTCGCCGCACTCAGGAAAGTCAACACGTCCACCACGTCGAGCAGTTCGCCGATTTGCTCCAATGGTCTGTCCTCCTCTGATTTGTCGTGCTGTTACGGTATATAAAGTTTAGTTGAGTGTCAATAAGTTGAGATAAGTTTATCCTCACATTCTAAAAAAGCCCCCCTGCGGAGTTTAGACAGGAAGGCTTTACCAGTAGCCGCACTCCCCACGACAGGAACACGGCCAGCCCGCAGGAACACCCCACGGGAAATCTGAGAGAGGGAGGCGGAGAAGGTCGCCCCCCTCGGCAGGAGTGGCCTTTATGGCCCTAGTGGCGGGATGAGCGGCCCGCCGTGGTGGAACTCCCGAAACAGCAAAGGAATCCCACCAAACACAATGAACCTCTATGCTCAAATCCCTGTAGCCCGTAGCCGGAGCTGTCGCGCCTTTTTCAGGCAGTCTAGGTGCTTACACCATGCCCTGAGTATTCCGCGCGTGTCTCGCTCTCCTACGGGCTTCTGTAAGCCTCTGAGAGCCTCGTTTTTGAGGCGTTCGGCCTCGCGCTCTAATTCCTCAGCTTCGTCGATTAGGCCGGATGTAGAGTCCGGCATCCTGTCGCGTTTATGGCGCACTCGTATATCAGCCATAACTCACGCGCCCCGCAAGCTCGCGCCATCGACGGCACTGTCAGGCACGGCCCGCGTCATCGAAAACCTGCGCTACCATTTCGAGCGCGGCCTCTTTCGGGATACCGGACGCCTTTACAGCGGCAAGGCCCACGCGGAGATTCTGCGCGGCCTTCTCCTGTTTGAGCAGTGCGGACGTTCTCGCATTGTCGGCAATCGTGCGCCTCGTGGCTTCGTTGCTCTTGCGGATGTATTCCTCGTGTTCGAGTTCCATAAGCCTTTGAGTTTCGGCCCAAGAGCGCTGGGAGGCGTGAGTTTTCTTTGTCGTCATCATACGCGCCCCCCTAGAAACCGTTCGAGGCAAGCAGTTCGCGCTTTTTCATTTCCTTCAAAGTCGGCAGCCAGTCGCGGCTGTTCGGCAGACATTCAACCAAACGGATAGCCAAGTCGAGGTCACGGGAAGCAACTTCCATCTGTGCGGAAGAGTTGTACGTTTCCTTTGCCCACGGGTTCACGCCCGGCCGGTAATACTTCCAACCACCTTCGGGATCCTTGCCAGCCGGAGGAATCACAGTGCCACCGTTGGCGGCTTTCCAGTTCAAAAATTCAGAGTAATCACTCTTCGGAATACTAACCATTTCCATGATAACCACCTGTTTTCTTTAGTGTTTGCTCCTGCCGTCTATGGCCTGAGCTATGATGCAGGGCTTGCGGCCTTCGCGCTCATCGGTAGACAGTGGCGGGGTGATCGTGCCGTCTAGGCCCCGGACGTGAGTCTGGACGCTTTCGGCAGGGGTCACGGCATCAAGCCAGCGCTCAAGGTTCTTCAATCGCTTTTCAAGGTCTCGGCTAGCCTTCGCCATCAATGGCCCCCTGTGCGGCTCTCAGCCACGTTTCCGCGTCCACCAAGCCGGGAGTGACCAGCACGCCGCAACGCCCGCCCTGTGTCCTGCTCTCAAGGTCGGCTATGCGCTGTTGCAAGTCGCCGATCTGCTGAACTTCGGCCACGGTCTTCAACGCGGAAAGAAGGGTTTGCGCCTGTTCGCAAGTCACGCGGCCCGACGCCACCAGTTCCATGACAAGCGCGGCCGTGTCCTTCAAGGTCTCGCCGCCAAGCGTGACAGGCTCCATGGGCGTGATAGGCCGGAGCTTTGGCAGACCAAGCCCGCAAAGAGCTTTAGCGGCTTCGATGTCGCCGCTTTGACAGGCTTCCACAAGGCACGGCAGGCCATACTCTAACGCGGCCTCACGGACAGCCCTCACGGCCTCGCTGTGCGGCGATTTGCGCCCCGGCCCGGGCTTCTTATGCCCCGGCAGAAAACGCCCCTTAGAATCGCGGGAATCGTCGCTTTTAGCCC
The DNA here is from genome assembly GCA_045540315.1 of Acutalibacteraceae bacterium. Taxonomy (GTDB): domain Bacteria; phylum Bacillota; class Clostridia; order Oscillospirales; family Acutalibacteraceae; genus CAG-557. The sequence goes on from JAZQHA010000050.1 coordinate 6,362, forward strand.
CATCAGAATGCGCCATCAGTTGCCAACCTCTTCGCCGTCCACGCTGTCATCAGAGAGCGCGGCAAAGACCTCAGAGTTATCGCACAGCAGGGAGCGCACACCGTCCAGCACCTCAGACACGCCCCGGAAGTGGACGCGGAGTTCTTCGGGCAACTCTTCCAGACAAGCCAGCTTCTGAACGGCATCATCGGCGGCATCCACGAAGATAGCGGCCTTGAGGTGTTCGAGCTGTGCGTAAGTTTTAACGTTTACCATGTTTCTCTTTCTCCCGTTGAGCTAGAAAGTTCTCTATATCCGCCCGCTTCCAGCGCTTCGCCCTCTGTGAAACTCTCGTACCCGGCGGGATACTTCCATCTTTTGTAAGTCTCCAGAAAGTCGTATGACTGATTCCACCTAACATTGCGCGGGCTTCTGTCGAGCTGATATACTCGTTCAAAGTTGCCTCCCATTGTTTCTTGCATCTTCCTGAAATCTACTGAAAACACCAATACAATGTTGGATGTTTCTTATCAGAGGCGAAAAAAAACAGGTCAACGGCTACGCAAGCCGATAACCTGCAAACATGAAAAATCCTGAAAACCGTTGGTACACAATGCTTTTCGGGAATGACAAAAACCCCACCTTTTTGACTGCCCCACACTATGGCCCACACACGGCCCCAGAAGGACGAAAAAAGC
>JAZQHA010000051.1:0-8545 GCA_045540315.1 Acutalibacteraceae bacterium
ATGACCATGAATATGATTTATTACATCCATATATTGCAATTAGAGGCTAGTTACATGAGTTAACAGATATTGTAACTGATTGTGATAATCCTTTACATTTTAATGATGTATTACGCTCTTCTTATTATCGTCCACATTATACTGCTATTAATAATAGACCCTGGTTTAAACAACCAGTTAGTAGAGTTTATGTTGGTTCATCTTGTAAATGCTTAAGATGTAATCAAGAGTTAATCACAAATCCAGAAACATTTATGTGTGATGATTGCGAATTAAAGTATGGTACAATGGATACTGAAGTATATACAACCTGTGATTGTTGCGGCCGTCGCATAATGCGAGAAGAAGCTGTATATGTTGATGATGAAGAAATTTGTGAATCTTGTGTTCAAAATGAATGTTTTATCTGTGATGAATGCGATGAGCTCCATTTTAATGAGTTTAAAACATATATAGAAGATGAAGATAAATATGTATGTAAAAATTGTAAAGAAGAATATTATAGTTATTAAGGAGTTTATTTATGGCTAAAGGTGCAATTGCTAAATAGGAAGTAATTAAAAAGCTACAATCCATTTTTGGAAATGATTTTTTGGGTGAGTTTGATAAAAAGATTTATGTACAAGCGCCAGAAAACGGCGAAATGGTTCAAATTGCTATCACATTAACTTGTCCAAAAACACCTGTTACAGTTTCTAATGCACCTGTAATTAAAGGTGATCGAATGGATTTTAGTGATGAAGCTACAATCATTCCTGCTGGGAATATAAATACTGAAATTTCAGAAGAAGAGCGTCAAACTATTGCAGATATGATGGCTCGTTTTGGTTTATAAAAAAAATTTTTGGCAAAGTAGTTTAATAGACTACTTTGCCAAAATTATAAATATTTGCTACCCTTAAAAATAAATTTGATTTTTATAAAAAATTATGATATAATATATATACAAAGTTAAAGAAGAGAAAATATAGGGGGGTCGTTCAATGGTAGGACTGCAGTCTCCAAAACTGCGTATTGGGGTTCGAGTCCCTACCCTCCTGCCAATTATATCTATTAAAAATAAAAAATTTGATTTTTATAAAAAAATATGATATAATATATATACAAAGTTAAGGAGTTAAAAATATTTTTAATTTCTTAATAAATTTAAATAAAAAATCTTTTTTGATTTTTTAAAAAAAATATGATATAATATATACATAAAGATAAGAAATAAAAAATTTGGGGATGTAGCTCAGCTGGTCAGAGCGGTGGACTGTTAATCCATGTCTGTCGTGGGTTCGAATCCCTCCTTCCCCGCCAAGAGGTTGGTAATTGGAAGTATGACGCAAGATACCTCTTTCAAAACAAAAAGAACTTCCCTCCATTGTTGTGGTCAATGAAAGGAACCCACACGAGGTTTTAACATACCGTTTCTCGTAAATATAAGCGGGTGTAGCGAGCATGGCTCGCATATGGAGGTATGGCGGAATTGGTAGACGCGCTAAAAAATTTTTGGACGACAATTATTAATTCGCCTACCCCGTCTTCCATAAATATATGGAAGGAGAGTGTTCTATGAGAACAGATATTTTAGAAAGAAAAAATGAAATTCTTCAATGGATTGAAGAAGAACAACCTAAATGTTATATGTGTTAGCAATTAGGTTGTAAACAAGATACTTTAAATTCTTATTTAAAAAAAATGGGAATTAAGTATAATGGCCAATAGAGTAAAAAGGGTTAGCAAAAAGGTAGTAATACTTATATCCCAGCAATGCATTATATTGAAAATAATCTTCCTATACATTCTTATCGTCTAAAAGAAAAATTAATTAGAGATGGAATTAAAAAAGATTGTTGTGAAATTTGTGGTTGTTCAACTTGGCAAGGTGTAAAATTACCATTAGAATTACATCATAAAAATTGTAATCATAATGATAATACTTTAGAAAATTTACAAATTTTGTGCCCAAATTGTCATTCTATTCAAGAGGGTAATAGTGGAGCAAATATTGGAAAATATTCTTAATATGCGGACGTGTTGGAATTGGTATACATCTGAGTCTTAGAAACTCAGGCCGAGAGGATTAAGGGTTCGACCCCCTTCGTCCGCACCATCTATTTATTAAGAATAAAATAACTTTAATGAAAGGTAATGAAAGACATGAAACCTATTACAAATACTGAGCAGGTTCTTACAAAAGCTTCTCAGAGGGTTTCGGCTGATATGGCTAATCTTGCTACCCGTAGAGATAATGCACTAAGTGCTTTCCGTAAGGCAAGAGCAGAACTGCAGGCTGTTAATGCTGAAACACAGAAAGGTCTGGAGAGACTGTTTACTTTAAAGAGTTTTATCGAAAATGAAGTTGCTTCTGGTGAGAAGATGATTGCTGATAATACTCATGTGTGTGATAAAATCACCGAAATCATCGGTGAGTAACATATTATTTCCTTAATGGGTGCGGCCCGCACAACCGCACCTTATATGGGCTCATAGCTCTAACTGGGAGAGCACTAGCCTTGCAAGCTTGGGGTTGCGGGTTCAAATCCCGCTGGGTCCACCATAAAACCAATAGCATAATGGTAAGTGCAGCTCGATGGTAGCGAGCTGATGTTGGTTCAAATCCAGCTTGGTTTTAGATATTGTGATATATTTATGATTAGTAAAATCGAATGCTTTGGGGTTGTCATTCGTAGTTAAATTATTATTACAAATGCCCGTTAATAGATTTGGTGTAATATTGGGCGATATTAGAAATACAATAATTTAATTTTATTAAATACAGAAATCCCATTACTAGATAGTGCGTTTTCCAGCTCGGTAAAGAATCCTGCCCGAGGGACTTTTAGCACTTTAAATAAAAAATCCAGGGATTAAAGCGGATTCTCTAATGTGGTGGTTGATTGACCCACAATTAACAGTCAATCGAAGATATAGTTTTCGCAAGAGTTTAAGCCGTAAATGGAGACGGTAAAATCTTGCCAGTGAGGCCGCTGGGGTGGTGCGCAACACCCAAGTGCATATGCCCGAATGATGGAACTGGTATACTTACCTGACTCAAAATCAGGGTTTTGTGGGTTCGAATCCCACTTTGGGCACCATTAAACAAAAAGAAAGAGGTATTTTATGAATTTAGATAAGATGCTTTTGGAAAATCGTATTTCACTTCTGCGTTCTCGTGACCCGGTCGTAAATGCGAATATTATTCGTAAATTAGAGAGACGTTTGCGTAAGATAAATTAATTTCTCTCTTGGCTTTCTCGCTTAACTGGATATAGACCCAAGGCTGCTTTACCAGTCGCTGTGGGTGAAAGCGTCTCCCTTTAAAGGAGAAGAATGAGGTTCGAGTCCTCAGTTAGCCACCAAGACACATCCAGCAAAATTTACTTGATTGTACATTAGTCTACTGGTTAGGACATAAAAGTTTGGTTTTTAAATAACGGGTTCGATTCCCGTATGTATACAAAGTTGTGTCTAGAAATAAATTCCTTATTTGATTTTTATAAAAAAATATGATATAATATTTATATAAAGTTAAGGAAAGGAATTAAAAAATATGTTTAATGATTTCGACACTCAGATTCAATCTGATGAACTTGTTTCTTTGTATTTCTTCGAAGATGTTTGGTATGATGATGAGTTTAAAGAATAATCGCCCTATCTTCTAAACGGCTAGGAAGCCAGCCTCTCAAGCTGGTAATCGGAGTTCGAATCTCCGTGGGGTGACCATAATAGGCATCAATAGGTGGTAGGCAATTTGTCTATGCCCTTGGGTTGCTGGAACCAACTCCCGCAATCTATAAGTCACCGAGATAATATAATGGATAAGGTTGGAATAATCCATTCCTCTCTCGCCTGAAGTCCCAGGTTATTACAACAGTAACTGAATGTACAGGAATTCGACCATAAAAAATTACACAGCGAGTCGTGGAAGTAGAGAGAATTATCGTTTTGGGCTGGTTCTTCTAAGGAGATTGAATATAGAGTAGCTATCTATATGACGGGTCCACTTTACTCGCGGGATATTCTCGCAACCGGCTATACGGGTCTAATGTATAGATACCGACCAGTTAAGGTAGAATCTGGTACTAATTGAATAGAAAGGAGAAAGAACCACCATGTTTAAGAGATTTACTTCTGCTCTGATTGAACTAGGTATCATTAAGGCCATGGAACATAATGTTCAGGTCTGGCCTCTGTTCATCTAATTTGGCAAGAGTCTTGGTTGTTGATTATTCCTGGTAATGGCCGACCAGTATCTTCCTTAAAGGATGTTGATTATTCCTAACTGTTGGAACACAGTTAGTATCTTCCTTAAAAATGACTCTTTTTTCTTTCTTATATCGTCCCATCCTCTAACAGGCTAGGAGGTCACCCTTTCAAGGTGAAAATCCGGGTTCGAGCCCCGGTGGGATGACCAGGAGGGTTTGGTTGATTACCTCCAAAGCGTTAACATGGATTTTCTAGTATAGTTAAACTACCACCGACTAAGGATACGCAGAGCAATACTGATGCCTTAGATATGTGGCTTGTGGCAAACGCTATATAAGAAGGCAAAGTAAACTATATACAGGTTGGCAACTCCTATGACGTAAATAAGTTGCGGCGAATTAAGCAAACAAATTGCGGTCAATAGATTTTCGCCACCGTACATAGCGCCGAAAGGCGCATTTGGCCCGTTGGTGGAGATGGTTAACACGCCAGCCTGTCACGCTGGAGAGCAGGGGTTCGAAACCCCTACGGGTCGCCAAAATTCCAGTAGCTCAATTGGCAGAGCGACATACTTATAATATGGGGATACGGGTTCAAATCCCGACTGGTCGAGTTAGGGACATCTTACTCGTTAATCAAAGATGAGGTTTAGTGACGCCGCTAATACCATAGAGGCCGCCGGTGGAGAAATGCCGGAGTGGAAGTGCGATTTCCTTTACGGTCATGGTTAAACCGTTCTAGTCTTTTCTTAGTTTTGAGGATTAAAAACTAAGTTATTCCTTGCTGGTAGGTTAGGTTAAACCAGGTCCATGCCCGTGTAACTCAGTTGGTTAGAGTGCCACCCTCATAAGGTGGAAGTCGGTGGTTCGAATCCACCCTCTGGCACCACTTATAGGTTTTAGACCTATTTTCATTTCCTTTCATATAGTCCTGGGTATGACTAAAACTGCCCTATATATATTGCGGGGTAGAGAAATGGTAACTCACTAGCCTCATATTCAATGTTAGCAATAAGATATAAAAGGTTTAGGAAATGCTTTTTAATCAAAAACAAATTTATGGTATTACAACTGAATTAATTGTCGCACAAAAGTTTATTGAAAAAGGTTATATTGTATCAATTCCTTATGGAAATAATAGTAGATATGATATGATTGTAGATACAGATAGAGATTGTTATCGAATTCAAGTTAAACATGCTTCAGCAAATGACAATGGAAGTTATACTGTAAATACAAGTAATACTGTTAGTACGACTACTAAAAATTCAAGAAAATATTATACTAAAGCAGATGTTGATTTTATTGTAACTATTATTGAAGACCAATTAGTTGTAATTCCAGTAGAAATGATAGAGCATACTCAATCTAAAATTTTTAGAACAGTATTACCTAAACATGGTGTAAAATCCACTTGTAATTTGATTGAAGACTTTACAGCAGAAAGGTATATCTTATAATAAGTCTAAAGAAGAATAAGAAGCTAGAGATTCTTGGTTCGAGTCCAAGCCGCCGCAACCATAGAGACGTATTCAGCAAATCTACAACTTGTAGCGAGTTTAGCTCAGCTGGTTGAGCAATTGTCTGTCAAACAATAGGTCGTTGGTTCAAGTCCAACAATTTGCAAAGTATAAGCGTCTCGTATATGCCCTGGTAGCTCAGTTGGTAGTAGCAGAGGACTGAAAATCCTCGTGTCGGTGGTTCAAGTCCACTCTGGGGCACCAACTGCTGCGAAGCAGCACCCTCTGTACAAGATACATGGTGACGTATGAAGCAAGACTATTGGGTTGGCGTCGGCGTCAGTGCGGTTTTGCGGACGAAGACATTAGGGTTCTATGCTATCCACAAGCCAACTAGGGGAAATCCGAAAGAAAAGCATACAAATTCTGCGAGTGGGATGCGAAGCGGAATGGAAGTCCCTTTCCATATATTTCTGAAATTTATGGAACAAAAAACTATATCTATGAGAAGTTTTTTACACCAGCCGTAAGGTTGCTTTTTTCTCTCATAGTTTTTAATAAATGGCGAGGTACCCAAGAGGCCAAAGGGGACCCCCTGCTTTAAAAGACTCAATATATTCTTATTATGAATACAAATCAATTAGGTAAAATTACAGAGTTAGATGTTTTGTCTTATGTAATGAAACAAGGTTATTCAGTATCTATTCCTTTTGGAGATAAAGATAGATATGACCAAATTTGGGACATAAATGGCAAACTGTTTAAGGTTCAAGTAAAAACTTGTAGACCAATAGATGAAGATGTGACTGGCATTATTTTTAATTGCCGAACTACTTATTCTCGCAATGGTGGTTGTAAAACTCATCACTACACATCTGACGAAATTGATTATTTTGCTACGATTTGGAATAATCAAGTTTATGTTGTGCCAGTGAATGAGTGTTCTGATAAAAAAACATTGCGATTTTCTAGCAAACAAAAACAGCCTAATATTGCTTGGGCTGAAAACTATAAGTTTGAGGAGGTCGTGAAAAATATATGAGCATTTTTGAAGCAAGGGGTTAGGTCGGGAAACCGGCGCGTGGGTTCGAATCCCACCCTCGCCGCCATGTGAGTGTCGCCAAGTGGTCTAAGGCAGTGGGTTGTGGTTCCACCATACGAGGGTTCGAATCCCTTCACTCACCCCAATAAAATTTTTGGACGAAAGACTATAAATCTATCGCTCTAAATTTCATATATTTATGAAAGGAGAGTGTATTTTTATGGCACTTGTTGATAATTTTACTAAAGAAGAATTGCAAGTATTAGCACAACAAAGTCATTCTTATAAAGATTTGGTGTCTTTTTTAGGTTATTCTTCTAAAAATGGAAATACTTATAAAACAGTTAAAAATAGAATTGAAAAATATGGAATTGATGTTTCTCATTTTCAAGAACGACATTTAACAACTCGTTCAGAAGAAAATGTGTTTTGTCAAGATTCAACAGCTACTCAAAAAGTTTTACGAGAATGGTATTATAAGGGAAATTATACTCCTTATAGATGTGCTATTTGTGATATTGAAGATTGGCAAGGCAAACCTCTTGTTTTTACTTTAGACCATATTAATGGGGTAAATGGTGATAATCGTCTTGAAAATCTAAGATGGATTTGTCCTAATTGTGATAGGCAATTACCAACTTATTCTCGTGGTAGTAAAGGTTTAAAATAAATATATTAGTGACTGTAGTTTGAACAAAACGCTTTTATAGAATCGCGGATTCGAGTTCCGCCAGTCACCCCAAAATAAACGAAGTACAAGTTTATTAGTGATGTATAGTGTAGGTAAAGGTATCACGCCAAAATGGAGGTCATATGCCAGAGTAGGTAACCCGGACGCCTAAGAAGCTCATCCGGTGCATCACGCATTATTTGGAGGAGTAAGCATAATTGGTACTGCCACGGTCTAGAAAACCGTTCAGGTGAAAGCCTGTGCAGGTTCGAGTCCTGTCTCCTCCGCCAGCATAACGCAAAACTATCTCATAACTGCACATACTAATAACTTCGGAGTTGTGCCCGACTGGTAGGGAGTAGTTTTCAGCCTACCTTATGGCCCGGTAGCTTAATTGGCGAAGCACCTGATTAGTTTGCTAAATTTTTATTATGGAATTAACTTCAAAACAAAAAGGCAATTTAACTGAATTACAATGTTTAACTGCTTTTATTCAACAAGGTTGTACTGTTAGTATTCCTTATGGAGATTGTGCTCGTTATGATTTCTTAGTAGATATTGATGGTATAATTATTAGAGTTCAATGTAAAACAAGTCATATGTCTAATACTCAAGATGGTATTGTGTTTTCTTGTAGAAGCACTGAACCGGCTTCATTATCTGGAACAAAAAATAGAAGATATTCTAAAGAACAAATTGATTATTTTTGTACTTATTGGTATAATCAATGTTATTTAATTCCAGTAGAAGAATGTTCTGTTGAAAAAAAGTTAAGATTTATTCCTCCAAAGAATGGACAGAAAGTTGGGATTTCTTTTGCAGAAGATTATAAATTAGAAATCCAACTTGACAAAATAAAACAAGGATAAAAACATTGGCAAATTAATCAGGAGATTGTGGGTTCAAGTCCCATCTGGGCCTCCAAGAGGTCTTAAATATAGGTTCCATAACGCCTCCCACTGATAGGTATCTGAACGTTCGGGGTTTATTAATTCGATGAAAGTTATGGATATACTCCCTGGTAGCGCTAAAGGGGAGAATATGCACGCTTAGCTCAGCTGGTTAGAGCATCTGCCTTACTTGGAGATTATTTATTTAGAAAATAATCATATGAGTAATTTGAACACAAAAGAAATTGGAAATTTAACTGAATTACAATGTATGACTCGTTTATATGAAT
>JAZQHA010000052.1:0-6332 GCA_045540315.1 Acutalibacteraceae bacterium
CCACTTGCGAAACAAGGAATTGTCCTTAAAGGCAAAGGGCTTGTTGTCGCAAATGCTTTCGCTGCCCGAAGATTGGGATTATACCCTTGCGGGCTTATCCCATATCAACCGGGAGAAGATCGACGCAATCCGCGAAGCGGTCAAAGAACTTGAAAAAGCCGGATATATCGTCCGCAGCCGGGAACGCGACGAGAAAGGACGTTTGCGCGGTGCGGATTATGTCATATACGAGCAGCCGCAGCCCAAAGAGCCGGAAGCAGCTACCAGCAGCGAACAGCCGCCTACATCGGATTTACCTACATTGGAAAATCCAACATTGGATAATCCAACGTTGGAAAAACCTACGTTGGAAAAACCTACGTTGGAAAATCCAACGCAATTAAATAAAGATATATCAAGTAAAGAACAATCAATTACTGATTTATCAAGTACCCATTCCATTCCTTTCCATTCCCTAAATCCCTTGCCTTATGAGCAGGACGAAGCGGCTACGCCGCCGGAAAGGAAAAGAACGGAAGCGAAAACAAACAGCGCAATAGAGATTTATCGGGAAATCATCAAAGACAACATCGACTATGACATTCTCATTCAAGACCCCAAAATGGATAAAGACCGTTTGGACGAGATTGTAGAAATCATGCTGGAAACCGTCTGCACAGCCCGAAAGACAATCCGTATCGCCGGGGACGACTACCCCGCCGAACTTGTCAAATCAAAGTTTATGAAGCTGAATAGCAGCCACGTTGAGTTTGTTTTGGACTGCATGAGGGAGAACACAACCAAAATCCGCAACATCAAGCAGTATCTAAAAGCGGTGCTGTTCAACGCACCGAGTACCATTGACAGCTACTATACCGCCCTTGTCAATCACGACTTTTACGGCAGCAAATGAGCATAGCCGCAGTTTACCGGGAAAGGAGTTGATACCTTGCAGGAGGAAGTAACCCAAAAAACGATTGCCCTATCCGTCAATGTGGGAAAAGGCGCGGCAAGGCTTACCGAACAGGCGTTGCAGAAAGCAATCAAGAAGTTTTTGGAGCAGAAAAGCAAAGCCCCGCATGGGAAACAGACCATGCGGCAGCTTATGAAGCAAAATGCGGGTGTTTCCAACATCGAGATCACCGACAGCAATATCAAAGCCTTTGAGAGTACCGCGAAGAAGTACAACATAGATTTTTCGCTGAAAAAGGTTAAGGGCGAACAGACCCGTTACCTTGTGTTTTTCAAAGGCAGGGACGCGGACGTTATGACCGCAGCGTTTCAAGAGTTTTCCGCAAAGAAGCTGAACAGGGATAAAAAGCCCTCTATCCGCAAAGCCCTTGCCGCAGCAAAGGACAAGGCGAAGCAGCTTAACGCCGCCCGCGACAAGGTAAAGAAAATAGACAGGGGGCGCGAGATATGAAGCAGATGAACTACAAAAAGTTGATAATCCCGAATATCCCCTATGTGTTCTTTGTCTATCTCTTTGATAAGGTGGGACAGGCGGTGCGGCTTGCCCCCGGCGCGGATATTTCCGAAAAGATACTCAATATCACACAGGGATTTTCCGAAGCGTTTTCAAATGCCTTGCCGAGCGTTCACCCGTTGGATTTGCTTATCGGCATTGTCGGCGCGGTGGTTATCCGTCTGATTGTCTATGTCAAAGGGAAAAACGCAAAGAAATACCGCAAGGGCGCAGAATACGGCAGCGCACGTTGGGGCAACGCCGAAGATATAAAGCCCTACATCGACCCGGATTTTCAGAACAACATCATTTTGACGCAGACCGAACGCCTTACCATGAACAGCCGCCCGAAGCAGCCGAAATATGCGAGAAATAAAAACGTCGTGGTGATCGGCGGCAGCGGCAGCGGCAAGACAAGGTTTTTCGTAAAGCCTAATTTAATGCAGCTTCATTCTTCCTACGTCTTGACCGACCCAAAAGGCACCGTCTTAATCGAGTGCGGAAAGCTCTTGCAGCGCGGCGGCTACAAGATAAAAGTGCTGAATACGATAAACTTCAAGAAATCCATGCGATATAACCCCTTTGTGTATATCCGCAGCGAAAAGGACGTGTTAAAGGTTGTCAATACCCTTATTGTCAATACCAAAGGCGAGGGAGAAAAAAGCGCGGAAGATTTTTGGGTGAAAGCCGAGAGATTATTATATTGCGCGTTGATCGGCTACATTTGGTATGAAGCCCCCGCCGAGGAAATGAACTTTACAACGCTGCTTGAACTTATCAATGCAAGCGAAGCACGCGAGGACGACGAGGAATACCAAAGCCCCGTTGATCTGCTCTTTGCCGATTTAGAAGAACGCAGCCCCGACCATTTCGCGGTGAAGCAATATAAAAAATACAAATTGGCGGCGGGCAAAACGGCAAAGTCAATCCTTATTTCTTGCGGTGCGCGTCTTGCCCCTTTTGATATAGAGGAACTCCGGGAACTCATGTCCTATGATGAATTGGAACTTGATACATTGGGCGACAGGAAAACCGCGCTTTTCCTCATAATGAGCGATACCGACGACACCTTTAATTTTGTTATCGCTATTCTGCAATCGCAGCTTTTCAATTTGCTTTGTGATAAAGCGGACGACGAATACAACGGCAAATTGCCTATTCATGTCCGGTTTTTGCTTGATGAATTTGCCAACATCGGGCAGATACCCCGCTTTGATAAGTTAATTGCGACCATTCGCAGCAGGGAAATGTCCGCTTCTATCATTCTGCAATCGCAGAGCCAACTAAAAGCCATTTACAAGGACGCGGCAGAAATCATACTTGATAATGCCGACAGCACCTTGTTTTTGGGAGGACGTGGGAAAAATGCAAAGGATATTTCGGATAACTTGGGACGGGAAACAATCGACAGTTTCAATACTTCCGAAAATCGCGGCACGCAGGTTTCTCATGGACTTACTTATCAAAAATTAGGAAAGGAGCTGATGACACAGGACGAAATAGCAGTTATGGACGGTGGGAAATGTATTTTGCAGCTACGCGGTGTGCGTCCCTTTTTAAGCGACAAATACGACATCACGAAACACCCGAACTACAAATACCTTTCCGACTTCGACAAAAGAAACGCTTTTGACGTGGAACGGTATATGTCTACCCGTCCGGCAATCGTAAAGCCCGATGAAGCCTTTGACATATACGAAATAGATTTGTCCGACGAGGACGCAGCCGCCGAGGAATAACGGCGGCATTTTCATTTTCAACAACATTTTTTGAGCCGCAAAGCGGCAGAAAGCGAGGTTTATATGGATTTCTTTAACAGCGCAGTTGGTGTATTGCAGACTTTGGTTATCGCGCTTGGCGCAGGTCTTGGCATTTGGGGTGCCATTAACCTCATGGAGGGTTACGGCAACGACAATCCGGGCGCAAAGAGCCAGGGCATGAAGCAGCTCATGGCGGGCGGCGGCGTCGCTTTGATCGGCGGCACCCTTGTTCCCCTGCTTTCTCAACTTTTTGGATAATGCCTAAAACAAATACCACCCGCCGCGCCCTCTCGGAAACGGGAGGGCGCGGGAAAGGAGGGATTAACTTTTGATATGGCAGATGATTGAAGATTGGTTTCGCGGCATTTTGACAGACGGGATTTTATCGAACCTTTCCGGCTTGTTTGACAGCGTAAATACAGAGGTTGGAGAAATCGCAACACAAGTCGGCACGACCCCCGCCGGGTGGAACGCGGGCATATTCAACATGATACGCAGCCTTTCGGAAAACGTCATTGTACCGATTGCGGGCGTTATCATTACCTTTGTCATGTGTTATGAACTAATCCAGCTTGTAATTGAAAAAAACAATCTGCACGATCTCGACACTTGGATTTTCTTCAAATGGATTTTTAAGACCTTTGTTGCGGTGCTGCTGGTAACAAACACTTGGAACATCGTCATGGGAGTTTTCGACGTTACGCAGAGCGTCGTCAATCAGAGCGCGGGGGTTATCATATCCGATACAAGCATAGACGTTACCACCGTCATTACCGACATTGAAGCAAAACTCGACGCTATGAGCGTGGGCGGTCTTTTGGGGTTATGGTTTCAATCCCTCTTTGTAGGGCTTACCATGAAAGCCCTGTCAATCTGCATTATGCTTGTGGTGTATGGGCGCATGATTGAAATATATCTTGTAACGAGCGTTGCCCCTATCCCTATGGCAACAATGGTAAATCACGAATGGGGCAGCATGGGACAGAATTACTTAAAATCTTTGCTTGCGCTTGGTTTTCAGGCGTTTCTGATCTTGGTGTGTGTCGGCATTTATGCGGTGTTGATACAAACAATCGCAGCGACCGACGACATTTCCGGCGCGATCTGGGCTTGCATGGGCTATACCGTCCTCTTGTGCTTTACGCTTTTCAAAACGGGAAGCCTTGCAAAGAGCGTCTTTTCGGCACATTAAGGGGGTGAGTTATGATTTGAAAATCGGTTTAATCGACGTTGACAGCCATAATTTCCCCAACCTCTGCTTGATGAAGCTATCCGCGTATCATAAAGCAAAGGGGCATACGGTGGAATGGTGGAACGCAAAGGGGCGGTACGACCTTGTATATAAAAGCCGCGTCTTTACGGACACCTATTCCAAAGACACGATAACCGTTACCAACGCGGAACAAGTTATTTTCGGCGGTACGGGCTACGACACGAAAAACCGCTTGCCGCCGGAAGTGGAACACAGTTACCCGGATTATTCTATCTACCCGCAGTTTTTCGGGATTGCCTACGGCTTTTTAAGCCGGGGTTGTCCGAGAAATTGCGGGTTTTGCATTGTCAGCAGTAAAGAGGGACGCAAAAGTGTTAAGGTTGCGGATTTGTCCGAGTTTTGGAAATGGCAGCCGGAAATAAAAATCATGGACGCTAATCTGCTTGCCTGTCCCGACCATGAAAATCTCATTGAGCAGCTTATACGAAGCCGCGCATGGGTGGATTTTTCGCAAGGGCTGGATATTCGCCTTGTGAACAGGGATAATGTCAGCCTGTTAAATCGGGTACGGATAAAAGCGGTACATTTTGCATGGGATAATCCCGACGAGGACTTAACCGGGTATTTCCAACGTTTTTTGGATTTGACCGCCATTAAGAGCAGCCGCCAGCGGCGCGTGTATGTTCTTACCAACTACGGCAGCACTCACGAACAGGATTTATACCGCGTGAACACCTTGCGGGCTATGGGCTTTGACCCGTATGTGATGATTTACGAGCGTCCAACCGCCCCGCCTGTTACCCGCCATTTGCAACGGTGGGTAAATAACAAACGGCTTTTCTATGCTGTCCCCCGTTTTGAAGATTACATTCCGGGCAGAAAGGAGGTTTGAAATGGCGTATGTAACCGTCCCAAAGGACTTAACAAAAATCAAAAGCAAGGTAATGTTCAACCTTACGAAACGACAGCTAATTTGTTTCAGCGCGGCGGTAGCAATCGGACTGCCGCTGTTCTTTTTGGTAAAAGACAGCGTTGGAACAACCACAGCGGCATTGTGCATGGTGCTTGCCATGCTGCCTATGTTTTTGCTTGCCATGTACGAGAAAAACGGGCAACCGCTGGAAGTGATTATTCGGCAATTTGTGGAAGTGAAGTTTCTTCGCCCCAAAGAGCGACCTTATCAGACCAACAATTTTTATGCCGCCCTTGCGCGGCAAGAGCAATTAGATAAGGAGGTACGGGCGATTGTCAAAGGAAAAGAAAAACACCCAAAACGAAAAGCGTAAACTTTCCCGACAGGAAAGAAAACAGATAGATACCCTTATCCGACAGGCAAAGGGCGACGGGAAGCCCCATACGGCGCAGGACAGCATACCGTTTGAGCGAATGTATAAGGACGGGATTTGCCGCCTTGCAAACGGGCGGTATTCCAAGTGCATTGAGTTTGAGGACATCAACTATCAGCTTGCGCAGCCGGACGACAAAACCGCCATTTTTGAAGCCCTTTGCGATATGTATAACTCGTTCGACGCTTCTATCAGCGTGCAGCTTTCCCTAATCAGCCGCCATGCGAACAAGGACGATTTCAAGAACAGTATCACGATTGCGCCGCAGAATGATGACTTCGACAGTATCAGAGCAGAATACACCGAAATGCTTAGGACGCAGCTTGAACGCGGAAACAACGGGCTTATCAAGACCAAGTTTCTCACCTTTACCGTTGAAGCAAAGGACATTAGATCGGCGCGGGCGCGTCTTGCCCGCATTGAAACGGACACCCTCAACCATTTTAAGGTGATCGGCGCGGCGGCGCGGGTATTGGACGGGAAACAGCGTCTTGAAGTGCTGCATGGGATTTTCCACCCGGACGGGGAACGCTTTAACTTTGCGTGGGAATGGCTACCCGCAAGCGGTC
>JAZQHA010000053.1:0-143073 GCA_045540315.1 Acutalibacteraceae bacterium
CCCCTTTGGGGCATTCGTCAAGTCCAAAGCTCAACTTTGTTGAGCTTTGAACCACAACGAAAATAAAAAATTTATTTTCGTTGGCCTCGCGGTCGCAGCAGTAAGACCGAGTAGAGTGTTCATTTAGAAGAAAAGCATCGAGCAGGGCACTCCCGAAAATTAACCTTCGTTGAAATAATATTTGCAAAATTAAGTAGAAATAATAAATAATAATTGACGTTATTTCAAGCGGAGGTTTACTTTTTGTGGTTTTAGACAACTTGTTTGATATGCTCGGTGGCTTAGGTTTATTTCTATTGGGAATAAAAGAAATGACGCAAAGTCTCGAGAAAATCTCAAATACTTTCATAAAGGATGTTATCGATAGATTTACGAAAAATAAGTATATGGCGATGCTTATTGGACTTTTTGTCACGATGCTTGTACAAAGCTCATCTGCTGTTACGGTTATTGTCGTTGGAATGGTAGACGCGGGTTTAATGGCATTAAGTCGAGCAGCAACAGTGATTATGGGTGCCAACATCGGGACAACCGTCACTTCGTTAATTATCGCAATAAATTTACTCGGTTTAGCGCCAATATTTATTTTTTTAGGAGTACTTTTTGTATTTGTAAAAAATAAGTTTTTCAAAACACTAGGAAACACATTAACTGGATTTGGGCTGCTTTTTTTAGGCATGAACATGATGAGCAAGGCTGCAAAGCCACTTTCGAACTTACCGGTGGTAAATGAATTTTTACGCTCATTTAGTAACCCATTAATTGGTCTACTTTTTGGAATAACTTTTACGGCAATTGTACAAAGCTCATCTGTATCAATTGGTATGCTCGAGGCGTTAGGTTTAGCGGGAGCTATTTCACTTAGGAATGCAGCGTTTATCATTTACGGGCAAAATATAGGGACTTGTGTGACAGCGCTGATTGCCTCCCTTGGAGCTGGAAAAAATGCGAAAAGAACAGTTGCGATTCATATTTTATTTAACTGCATCGGTGCTCTTTTGTTTGTTGGATTAACCTTATTTTCGCCGCTTTTAGCTCTGATAGAAAATGCTTTTTCGCAAAATGTTATGTTCCAAATTTCAGCTTTACACATCCTATTTAATGTAATTTCAACGCTTGTATTGCTACCCACAAGTGACTATCTAGTAAAATTGGCGTGTCGGCTGGTTCCAGAAAAGAAAAATTAAAGTGAAGGTTGTTTGCTGTCTATGAGGCTGTATATCAAAAATACTCCTGTGCAAGAAAAACCAGGCTTAATGGTGTATAATGAGAAAGGTGAAAAGGTTTACTCTGCGTCTGTTGAGCATAGCGTTTTGGGCCTTAAAATGGATGTTTTTAATGTTTACTCAAAACGCGTCTCAAAGATAAGACAACACGCGATTTCTCTTAACAAAACGTACAACATTACAACCAGAGATAAGAATATTAAATTTATATTTAAGGCCGAAGAGCACGGTGTTTCCGCGTTTATAAAAGGAGCACCGATAACATTAGAAGGCGATATTTTAAAGAAAACTTTCTCTGTTTTAGACGAAAAAAAAGACATTATTATGACACACAAGTATGATTTCAAAAATTACTACGAGCTTAATATTTGGCGAGAAAACTTTGAGCTTTTAGGCATATGCATAGCGCTTTGCGTGGAGACGTTGTTATTTTTTGGAGAGAAAAAAACGTCAAAAGATATGGCATTTTTAATAAACTATATTTTTGGTAGCAATGAGTTGCGAGGTTCGCTGCAGGAGACATTTTCGACAAAAATGAGTAAACTTAACGAGTTAAAAAACGAAGATTAAAAGAGGTTTTTTATTATGAATTCAAGGAATAATTTAAGAAATATCGCGATTATCGCGCACGTTGACCACGGAAAAACTACGATGGTGGACAAGTTGTTGCGTCAAAGTGGAATTTTTCGAAGTAACGAGACACTAACCGAGCGTGTGATGGACTCGAACGACCTGGAACGCGAAAGAGGTATTACGATTCTATCAAAAAATACAGCAGTTATGTACAATGACGTGAAAATAAATATCGTGGACACGCCAGGCCATGCTGATTTCGGCGGCGAGGTTGAGCGTATTCTTACGATGGTGGATGGTGTTTTGTTGCTTGTAGACGCCTTTGAAGGCTGTATGCCACAAACCCGGTTTGTACTTAAAAAAGCACTGGGTCTTGGCAAAAGGCCTATCGTTGTGCTAAATAAAATTGACCGTCCGGGAGCTAGACCGCAAGAAGTCGTAGATGAGGTTCTAGATTTGTTCATTGAGCTTGGTGCAGATGACGAACAATTAGACTTCCCGGTCATTTACGCCTCAGCAAAAGAGGGCTATGCAACACTTGACCCAACTCAACGTGGTGAAAATATGAATCCATTGTTTGAGAAAATTATCGAGGAAGTTCCGGCTCCAAAAGGAGATATCGATGGTCCGCTGCAAATTTTGTTTTCCAACATCGACTACGATGAATATGTTGGCCGTATTGGCATCGGTCGAGTTGAGCGCGGCAGCGTTAAGGCTGGGCAAAGTGCAGTTTTATGTCGCTTAGATGGTACAACTAAAAACGTAAAAATTACTAAGTTATATCAATTTGAGGGCCTCAAGCGCGTGGAGACTGATTCTGCCTCGCTTGGTGATATCGTATCTGTTTCGGGAATCGATGACTTGAACATTGGCGAAACGGCTTGTGCTCCGGATTGCGTTGAACCGCTGCCGTTTATTAAAATTGATGAGCCAACTGTTTCGATGCTATTTATGGTTAATAACAGTCCTTTTGCAGGCCAAGAAGGAAAGTTTGTAACATCAAGAAATATTCGTGATCGTCTTTTTAAAGAGGTGGAAACGAACGTGGCCATGCGTGTGGAGGAAACTGACTCGGCGGATACCTTTAAGGTTTCGGGCCGTGGTGAGTTGCATCTGTCTATACTGATCGAGACTATGCGTCGACAAAATTTTGAGTTTCAAGTTTCACGCCCGAAGGTTATTATGAAGCACGTTGACGGTGTTTTGCATGAGCCAATTGAGCTCTTAATGATTGAAGTTCCAGATAATTATGTCGGTGCAGTTATGGAGAAAATTGGCGCTCGAAAGGCTGAGCTGCTCAACATGACAACACGCGGCAACGGTACAACGCACCTTGAGTTTAAAATTCCAGCGCGTTGCTTGATGGGTTACCGCTCGGAGTTTTTGACGGACACCAATGGAAATGGTATAATGAATCATGTTTTCGACGGATATGAGCCTTATAAGGGCGACGTTTTGCAACGAAATCAAGGCTCCTTGGTAGCACACGAGACTGGAGAGACGACTACATACGGTTTGTTTTCGGCGCAAGAGAGAGGCCGATTATTTATTGGCCCAGGAGTTCCGGTGTACGAGGGCATGATTGTTGGCGTCAGTCCGAAGGCAGAAGACCTAGTGGTAAACGTTTGCAAGAAAAAACACATTACGAATATGCGTGCTTCTGGTTCAGACGAGGCCCTTAAGTTGGTACCGCATTCGGTTTTAAGTTTAGAGCAGTCACTTGAGTTCATCACAGACGACGAGCTTGTTGAGGTTACACCGCAAAATATTCGCCTTAGAAAAATTATCTTAAATAAAGAACAACGCATGAAAAAAGCTAGCAAAAATTAATTAACTAACTAACTAACTACACAACACCAAAACCCTATCTACTGCCTAAAAAACGGGAGTGCCCTGCTTAAGCTCTTTGCTTACTCACAGACTCAATCTATCCCGCAGCCCCAATCTAGACGCGAGGCCAACGAAAATAAATTTTTATTTTCGTTGTATACCATAACTCAACTTTGTTGAGTTATGGTATAGCTTAAGGCTCCATAGGAGCCTTAAGCGCCTCGCGGCGCTTGTGGCAGTGAGCTAGAGCACTCCCGACAAAATTTAATCTACAAAAAAATGAGGTGCTTTTATGAGCAAAGATTGTTTATCTACCAGGGCGCAGTCGAGGTTAAGACGCATTAAAGAGCTTAATTTGCCAGAATACTCCTTATCCGAAGAACTGATGAACGCAATTTCTCACGGAATAGGCGCAGCACTTGCGATTGCTGCAATTGTTTTGCTCATTTTGAATTCAAACTTTACTGCAAAAGCGGTTGTTAGCGTGACGATTTACTCTTCTTCTCTTTTTATCCTGTACATCATTTCGACGCTTTACCATGCACTTGCCCCAAACAAAGCCAAAAAAGTTTTCCGCATACTCGATCACTGCTCGATTTTCTTACTAATTGCTGGCACGTATACTCCTATATGTTTGCTTGTGCTCGATGGAGTTATTGGCTGGGTGCTATTCTCTGTTGTATGGCTGGCCGCAATTGTTGGAGTTGTGTTTAATTCGATAGATATCAAAAAGTTTGCAAAGTTCTCTATGATTTGTTACATCGCGATGGGATGGGTAGTTATTTTTGCGATTAAACCGCTAATAGATAGTATTACCTCGCTCCAGCTAGCTTTGTTAGTCTCGGGTGGTATCGCGTATACCGTTGGTGCAGGTCTATATGGTCTTGGCAAAAAATATAAGTATATTCACTCAATTTGGCACTTATTCGTTCTTGCCGGTAGTATTTTGCACTTCTTTATGGTTTTAAGCTGTATTAAAACTATGTGAAAAAATTTCCCCTGGGTTACAAAAAATACCCCGGAGGGTATTTTTTGATGTTAAAACTATATTATTAAAAAAAGTAAATATGCTATACGTACTATGATGTTATGTCAATGGTGTCGCCTTTCAAAAATTCACACAAAAGCGCTTGACAATATTTAAAATTTATGTAACAATATAAATTGTGGCGCTTTATTAATTGAAAGGATTTGATATTATGGCAAAGAAAAAATTAGATACGAATGTGATGAAAAAGGTTTCGGGTGGCCAATATGTAATTTTTGATACTGATCTAAGGCGACCAGAATGTGATGGGATACTCTTTGCAAGCATTGAAGAAGCTCAAGGAGCGCTTAATGAACTGCCTCGAGCTGCACAGTGTATAATTATAAATTGGGATAATTTAAGAAATGAGCTAGAGCCATATTTCCGGAATGATAATGCACATTTGCAGTGGCTTTTAGATACTTGGCAATTTCCAAACGATAATAACAATTATTATTAACACACGATTGGCTTTTTTTAAAATCGACCCATTTCATGGTGCTATACAAAAAGTAAATAAGCTATTAGGTATGAATATATCTAATAACTTTCTTTTGTTCGATCAGCTGTGTAACTAACTTCATTGGGTTTAGATAGGTATTGAAGTTATAGTAACATTTCATTATATATTCACTCCATTTGGCACTTATTCGTTTTTGCCGGTAGTATTTTGCACTTCTTTATGGTTTTAAGCTGTATTAAAAATATGTGAAAAAATTTCCTCTGGGTTACAAAAAATATCCCGGAGGGTATTTTTTGATGTTAAAACTATTCTCTGCAAGCTACATAAAGTGGGCAAAAAAGAATGGATATCACCAACGCCAAAACAAAGCAGCAAAAATCTATTTCCTGGTAAAAAGCGGTATCCAAACGATTTCCTCCGGCAATCCAACAACCAAAATGCTAGTGCAGGAATCGGTCAAAATGCAAAAAGAAGTTGATAATACTTGGGAAAAATTTTTAACACAAATGCTGTTGCTTGTTAAGTCATTACCGGATTATTCGGGCTATGAGAGGTGTTGGCCTTGGTTGCTGATAGATAAGCTCTCGGAAGAGGAGAAGGCCGCCAAGAATCCTACTCCGCCACCAACAGAGGGAGAGAACTCGCCAGGCGACAATAATCATGTCAAAACCGGTGACACCGTTACGACCGAGACTGTTGCGGGCCTGGGTATGGTGCTGGTTTTGGCCCTCGGCGTGATGCTAAAGCTGAATAAAAAGAATCAATTTGAAAGTTAAGATGCATCCCCCCGCGCGGTATAGTGCGGGGGGATTTTTGGGTGAGTGACAGCACAGGACAAGTCGCAAACTTAGGTTTTGCGTAAATAATAAGCCCTCTCACGCAGAAAAAGTCACGGCGGGCAATAAATAAGAGACGCGAGAAATATGACTTTTTGTTTACTTGTGACTTAGAGCGCGCATTCGTTTCTTTTGTTCCACTTTTCTTTACTTTCTTTATAAAACACATCAAAATTATTACTATCCAGTGCTTCTCGAATTTTTTCCATTAGAGTGTTGTAGAAATAAAGGTTGTGCATAACAGCTAGGCGCATGCCAAGCACCTCACCGCTTTTAAAAAGATGCCGAAGATAGGCTTTCGAGAAATTTCTGCAGGTATGACAATCACATTCGGGGTCAAGGGGAGAATCGTCTAACTCGTACTTTGCATTTAGAATATTTACAGCGCCAGACCAAGTAAAAAGCTTACCATGCCGAGCATTTCTAGCTGGCATAACGCAGTCGAATAAATCAATGCCTCTTGCTACGCCTTCTAAAATATTTAATGGCGTGCCAACACCCATGAGATACCGAATTTTATCCGTTGGCATATGCGGCTCAACGACCTCGATGGTTTCATACATTTCTTGTGCGGTCTCCCCAACCGCTAGCCCACCAATCGCATATCCGTCTAAATTTAGCTCGCGAATTTTTTTCATGTGGTCAGCTCGTAGATCTGCATATGTGCTGCCTTGGTTTATCCCAAAAAGCATTTGATTTTTATTGATTGTGCCGTCTTGAGCATTTAACTTTTGCATCTCATTTTTGCAACGTTTTAGCCATCTTATGGTTCGCTCGCAAGAGTTTTTAACGTAACTATACTCTGCAGGATTTTCTACACACTCGTCAAAAGCCATTGCAATAGTTGAGCCCAGATTCGATTGAATTCGCATGCTTTCCTCCGGACCCATAAAAATTTTTCTGCCGTCTATGTGCGAGGAAAAGTATACGCCTTCTTCTTTTATCGTGCGTAGCTTGGAGAGAGAAAATACCTGAAAGCCTCCGCTGTCCGTTAAAATGGGCCCCTCCCAGCGTGTGAATTTGTGCAGTCCACCTAGCTTTTTTACTACTTCATCTCGAGGTCTCAAGTGCAAATGATATGTGTTGCAAAGTTGAACTTGACACTTTATACTTGCAAGATCTAGCGCAGAGAGCCCTCCTTTTATGGCTCCGCAAGTCGCTACGTTCATAAAGGCTGGAGTTTCGATAATCCCGTGCGGAGTAATAAATTCACCTCTGCGTGCGCGACCTTGCACTTTCTTTAACTTAAACATATAACCCTCTCCTCATCGTATGCTCATGGTATCGACTAAATAGAAAAATAAGGAGTGCCCCTCTTTTTAAATATCAAGCTGCATCAAACCTTAGGGGCGCCGCGAGGCGCTGAAGGCCCCTTTGGGGCCTTCAGCCACACCCAAACTCAATTTTTTGAGTTTGGGTGTGCAACGAAAATAAATGGATATTTATTTTCGTTGGCCTCGCGGCCGCGATGGAACCGGCGAAAAAACATAAACTACCTAAAAAGGGAAACTCCTCAACTTGTAAGGTGTCGCAGGGGCTGCGCTCTAACTGGCTGGCCTATGCATCTAATTTTTTTGTTATCGTATGAACATCGCGTCGCCAAAGCTAAAAAATCTATACTTTTCATTAACGGCTTCCTGGTATGCATTAAAAGTGTTTTCCTTGCCTGCAAAGGCCGAAATCAGCATAATTAAGGTGCTTTCCGGCAAGTGAAAGTTTGTAATCATGGCATCTATAACATTAAATTTGTATCCAGGATAAATAAAAATGTCCGTCCAACCGTCACAAGGAGCAATTTTTCCCTCTATTTTAAACATTGACTCTAGTGTTCGACAACTCGTTGTGCCAACCGAAATTACTCGACCACCATTTTTTTTCGTCTCGAGAATTAAATCAGCGGTTGCACTTGGTACCTCAAAATGTTCACTGTGCATTTTGTGTTCGAGAATATTTTCTACTTTAACCGGCCGAAACGTTCCTAGGCCGACATGAAGCGTCACGAAACCAATGCGGATACCTTTTGCTTTAATTTTTTCAAGTAACTCGTTTGTAAAGTGTAATCCGGCCGTCGGAGCTGCTGCTGAGCCCAATTCTCGGGAGTAAACCGTTTGATAGCGTTCCTTATCTTTCAACTCGTGAGTAATATAGTGAGGAAGCGGCATTTGCCCAATTTTGTCGAGTGTAGTAAAAAAGTTGTCCTTACACGAAAATTTTACAATTCTGTTGCCGTCTGCCGTTACCTCGATAACCTCACCGTGCATTGACCCATTACCAAAACTAAATTTAGAGCCAGGCTTTGCTTTTTTTCCTGGGCCCGCTAAGGTTTCCCAAATATTTTTCGCCTTTTGGTGTAACAATAAAAACTCAACCGTTGCTCCTGTACTTTCTTTAGTACCATAAATTCGAGCCGGCAATACCCTAGAATCGTTGAGAATTAAACAGTCTCCCGGCATAAGTTCATCTAAAATGTCATAAAAATGTCTATGTATAACCTCGCCTGTTTGCTTATCCAAAATCATCAGTCGCGAGTGGTCCCGTGGAGTTATTGGGTCTTGCGCAATTAGCTTCTCCGGTAAGTCGTAAAAAAAATCATGTGTCTTCAAAATTACTCCCCTTAGCGCTGAAGTATGTGTGCCTGTCCTAGCGGGCCGCGAAGCGGTCCCATAATAAAAATTATGGGGCCCAAGCAATACTCAAAGAGTATTGCTTGCATAAGAACCCAAGTCATTGGGTTCTTATGGCTTTGCGGCCGCGGCGGTGCGAGCAGAAAGCATACAGGTCAGATGCACACATAGCTGTGCATATCGCATTGACAGCGCACCGTAAAAATGGTATATTAATCATAATTATAGTTGATTTTAACCACATTTACAACCAACTTACTTATCAAACAAAGCAACACACTTTTTATACAGAAAGGTAGGCATTTCGAGATATTTATTATTCTCGAGTCGCAACTATGAATAAATTTAATGTAGGAATTTTAGGTTCAACTGGAATGGTTGGGCAGCGTTTTGTTTCGTTACTCGCAAATCATCCTTGGTTTAATATTGCAGTACTTGCAGCTAGTCACAAGTCGGCAGGAAAAACGTACGAGGCAGCTTTAGGCGGTCGCTGGGCCATGCCGACTGATATGCCGACAAAAGTGAAAAAAATGAAAGTTTTAGATGCTGTAAACGACATGAAAAAAATCGTTAAGGCTGTAGACTTCGTATTTTGTGCCGTAGACATGGAAAAAGAAGAAGTAAAAAAATTAGAGGAGATGTACGCCAGAGCAGAGTGTCCGGTAATCTCCAACAATAGCGCACACAGGGCCACCCCAGATGTTCCGATGATTATTCCTGAAGTAAATCAGGAGCATGCTGAAGTTATTGTCAAGCAAAGAAGTCGTTTGGGTACTAAGAAGGGCTTTATTGCAGTTAAGTCGAATTGCTCTTTGCAATGTTATGTTCCTGCACTTCATCCTTTGAGAGATTTGGGTATTGCCAAGGTTTTAGCGTGTACTTACCAAGCAATTTCTGGCGCGGGTAAGACTTTTGAACGCTGGCCCGAGATGGTCGATAATATTATCCCGTACATTAACGGTGAAGAAGAAAAATCAGAACTCGAACCATTAAAAATTTGGGGGAAGATCTCAGAAGGCCGTATAGTAAATGCGGTTAGTCCAAGTATTACAACGCAGTGCTTCCGTGTGCCTGTCAGCGATGGGCATACAGCGGCAGTTTTCGCAACTTTTGCGCATCCCGTGTCTTTAGATGAGATTATTGAGAGATGGAAAAACTTTAAAGGTCTTCCAGAAGACTTGAAGTTACCAAGTGCACCAAAACAATTTTTGAATTATTTCGACGATCCATCATATCCACAAATCCGCAGCGCAAGAGAGCTCGAAAATGGGATGGCTATTTCGTTAGGACATTTGCGTCGAGATAGCCATTACAGTGTTAAATTTGTTTGCATGTCGCACAATACCATTCGAGGTGCCGCCGGTGGTGCTGTCTTAATGGCCGAGCTACTTTGCGCAAAAGGGTATATCATCTAATCAATATGAGTGCCCGGCTTGAGGATTTTCCTCTTATTTAGCTGCTTTGCCTTGGCTCGCTCAAGTCCAGCTGCGAGGCCAAAGAAAATAAATTTTTATTTTCTTTGTACGCCAGAACTCAACATCGTTGAGTTCTGGCGTGGCCGAAGGCCCCGACGGGGCCTTCGGCGCCTCGCGGCGCCCTGATGCTCGCATTGGGCACTCTCAAACAAATATCTTAATGCAATATGGAGGATTTACATTTATGAAAAAAGTTGTATTTAAAGGTTCCGGAGTTGCGCTGATTACGCCCATGCACAGTGATGGAAGTATTAATTTTGATGTACTGGGCGAGCTAATTGAGTTTCAAATTAAGAACGGTACTGATGCGATTATTACTTGCGGAACTACAGGAGAGTCGGCCACGATGAGTGACGATGAGCGCACGGCCGTAATTAAATTTACTGTTGAGAAAGTGGCTGGCAGAATCTCGGTTATTGCGGGTACCGGCAGCAACAATACTGAGCATGCGCTAAAAATGTCGCAGGCGGCGCAAGCATTGGGTGTGGACGCGCTCTTAGTAGTCACACCATACTATAACAAAACTTCGCAAAAGGGTCTCGTTGAGCACTACACTTACATCGCGGACAATGTTGACTTGCCAATAATTTTGTATAATGTTCCTTCGCGTACAGGTGTTTCGATTCAGCCTGAGACTTACTTTGAACTCTCAAAGCATCCTAACATTGTCGCAACCAAGGAGGCAAATGGAGATATTTCGTCCATAGCTAAGACTATTGCGCTTTGTGGCGAAGAGCTAGCAGTTTACTCGGGTAACGACGATCAAATTATTCCGATATTGTCGCTGGGCGGCCTTGGTGTAATATCGGTTTTTGCGAACGTTTGTCCGCGTGAGTGCCATGAAATACACGATAAATATTTTAATGGTAAGTGTGAAGAAGCGTGTAGTTTATTTTTAAAGTCGAATGATTTGATGAATATGCTTTTCTGCGATGTTAATCCGATTCCAGTTAAAGAAGCAATGAATCAACTTGGATTTAGCTGCGGAAAATGCCGATTACCATTGACTTCTTTGTCGGATGGAAATAAAAACAAACTTATAGATTCGATGAAAAATTTGGGTCTTTCATGTAAATAAAAATTTCAGATAGGAAGTAAAAAATGACGAAAATTATTTTAAGTGGCTCTGGTGGAAAAATGGGGCAAGCTGTTAAACGTACTGTCGCAGAGTGTCCAGAGTGCTGTATCGTAGCGGGTATTAGTAAAAATTTAGCCGATTCAGATTTGTTTCCAACGTTTACATCTCCAGGCAAAGTTAACGTTGATGCTGACGTTATTATTGATTTTTCTAACCCAGAGTTGCTAGATTCACTTCTAACTTTTGCAACATATAAAAAAATACCCATTGTGATTTGCACAACAGGATTTAGCCAAGAGCAAATTAATAAAATTAAAGACGCGGCAAAATTAATTCCGATTTTCTTTTCTGGAAACATGTCACTAGGAATAAATCTGTTAATCGAGCTGGCTAAAAAAGCCACATTGGTGCTGGGGGCAAACTTTGATATTGAAATCATCGAACGACACCATAATCAAAAAGTAGATGCGCCAAGTGGAACCGCTTTGATGATTGCAGATGCAATTAAGTCAACATGCGTAAAAGATTATAAGTATACTTATGATAGGCATCCATATCGTAGTGCACGGAGTAGTAACGAAATAGGCATTCACTCAGTACGTGGCGGAACAATTGTTGGGGAACATGAAGTTTCATTTGCCGGTAAAGATGAGGTTATAACAATATCTCATTCAGCTCAATCGAAAGAAATATTTGCTGTTGGCGCTGTAAACGCCGCGAAATTTCTTGTCTCAAAGCCAGCCGGTCTCTATTGTATGTCTGATTTGCTAAATTGAGATTTACAATGCAACTGACCAGCTAGCGAAAATTATGATTTTATAGAAAAAAACAGAGCTAAATTTGGCATGAGATGGTTGTTCAAGTGACTAGAGGTCAATTAAAATTCTTGTTATTTTTACCAGAATAGCAGAGCAAAAAGAGAACAAGTTTTGAGCAAGAAAAAGGGGGATGTTGCACAACATTTAAGAATATGTCGTTTATTAAATGGTGTCCCGGGGGTACAGAATGATGACCTATGAACTCAGAAAATATGGGGTTATGTTGTGGCCAGTATGGCAGCAGATAAAATTGATGCTAATTTAGCAATAAAAAATCTAAAAACCGTATTAGCTGGCGTTAAAATCAAAGATAAGAGAATTTTACATTTAAGACCAAAGTTATTAGTACACTTCAGAAAAACACGGGTTTTTGTACAATAAGCTCAATAATTCAAAGCATGAGTTGGGCTAGTTGTTCCTATGATAATTTTCATGTTGAAAGATTTTTCAACACTGTAAAAAATGAATTTTGTAATCTATTATAGTTTTTTCTGGACAGACTCTAAAGGCTTGTATTAATGCTTTTATCTTTTCAAGGTACAATTATTCTGAGCCTCGTGCCTTGAACTTCGGGCTATCTATCCTACAAAAGATGAGATTTTTTATTATTGCTTAATTTTCGAAGTGCTGTTCCAATTTTACTTACCTAGAACATTCTTTGAATATGACGAAAAACAGATCGACGTCACAAATATGTGGCGTCGTTTTTTATTTTTAAAATATTTACAAAAAGCTTGACAAACAAAATCGATATATATTAAAATTTATATAAATTTGTAAAATAGAAAGGATGGTAAGAATGAAAAACGAGCAAATTCAAGAATTTTTCACAGAGGTGGCAAACGACGAGCGCTTTAAAGCAGAGGTTTTGAAGTTCAAAGAGGGAAAGGAGACGAAAAAGCTAACCGAACAAGATGTGCAGAAGTTCGTCAACAAGGTGCTTTTGCCCAAGGCCAAAAAGTTAGGGTACAACTTCTCTGAGAAAGATTTGGCGGATTTTGGCAACTCGCAGGGGCTGGCAAACTTGGACAAACTTTCGCTCGAGGACTTGGAGAACGTAAGCGGTGGTGTGAACAAAGGCCTTTTGGGTGCGATGTTCTCGCTGGCTATGTTTATGGGAGTTGGTGCTGGAGTTGGCATGTCGGCTAGCGCGGTGGGTCCTCTGCAGGGCCAGCCGGGCGCTGAGAATGTAGCGAATGCTGAACCCCTTGGTGATGGTATTGATGGTGGTATTAATGCTTTAGACTGGTTTGGGTCTGATGATGAGACACTTCCGTCTTGGATGGAGGGTGTTGCTTCTCCTCCGCCTGATGTGATGCGCCATTATGAATCTATGTGGGGAGTTGGTTACGAACTGCGAAAGATAGCTGATACTGCTGCTGGTTATACGGGCACCGCGCGTGTGGAGGATACCGAAACTTCAGCTGAGGATAGCACTCCTGTGGCGGAGGATGAGCAAGTGCTTGGCTATACTCCGCTAGCACAAGGTGCAGGATCCTTTGGCCACAGAACACAAGCTCCGGCGTTAGCAGTGGCTGATGTAGCTACGCAGAGCAATGGGACTGCGGGTGATATTGTTACTCCCGGACTTAGCGGTACTGAGGCTGGGAGAGGGACTGCGACTGCGACCGACAGCGCTCTTGCTGCTCCCGCACTTAGCAAGACTGCGAGTGATAGTAGGACTGAGAAGGCTGATGTGGTTGCTAGGAAGCGGCGGAAATTAGCCAATGGTACTGCTTCGGAGGCGGAACAACCTCAACAGTCAGGTAATCCCGCGCAGGGCGAAAAGCGTCGAAAAACTACGAATTCTTCTGGCAATAGGGTAGTCCAATCTCGCGGTGTAGATAGAACAAGGAGACCTGGGGAAACCCGGGGTGCGATAGGAGTGCCGAGCCAAAATCATCATATTCAAAACGATTCGCGCTGTGAAATAACTGGTACAGGTGAAACATTTATACAGGGTAATGGGATTACGACAGTCTCTGGTAACGGCCGTACGGATGTTGCTGGTGAAGGTGCAGTTAATGTGTTACCAGGTGGAACAGGTAAAGTAAGCTTTGTTGACGATGCTCAAAAAGAACAAGTATCGTTACAACGAAAGCATGATCTAATTTCACTTTCTCTTCCTGGAGCTGGCAAGTTTTCAATCGAAGGCAAGATTTCGGTTTCTAACACTCAATTGCCAAATGGGCAACGGTCTATGCAGGTAAGTTATGATGATACTACAGATCCTACGCATCCGGAACATATATTTATGATGCAATTTTTGCGCGATGGTACGTCCTTTTTGGTCACAAGAAACTGGCATTCTACGTTTCGTAGTTTGTGTAATGCTGTATCGAGCAACGCAGGTGGATTGACACGTGAGAGTGCGAAAGCAGCGCTTTCTGATAACGCTGTTAAAGCTTTTTTGTTCCAGTTGTTTGCAAATGCTGGTATTGATACTGCAGACAAAATGACTGAGTACTTTAGCCACATTGTTAAGGATAGTCCAACTATATTAAATCACGTTATAGATCAGAAGAAAACGTGGACAGTGCGTCAAAATGTACAAAGACAGCAACGAGAACTTCTGCGAAGGAATATTATATTCTTAGAGGCAAAACAGAGAGGGGTTCAACAGTTGTTAGAAAAAAGCGACGAAAAGCTTGGTCAGCAGCAAAGAGAAGCTTTGCAATCCCAAAATCAAGCTATAGAACGAGAACTACAAAAATTGCGAGGAGTCAATCCACCACATTAACTTGTATTGAATTTTTGTGTATACCGGGCATAAATATTGCATATGCTGTAAAGCAACTAGACGTCACAAATATGTGGCGTCATTTTTTTATTTTAAAAATATTTACAAAAAAACTTGACAAGCAAATTTATATATGTTAAAATTTATGTGAATTTGTAAAATAGAAAGGATGGTAAGAATGCAAAACGAGCAAATTCAAGAATTTTTGACAAAGGTGGCAAACGACGAGAGCTTTAAAGCAGAGGTTTTGAAGTTCAAAGAGGAAGTGGAGGCGAAAAAGCTAAACGAGCAAGACGTGCAAAAGTTCGTCGGAAAGGTGCTTTTGCCCAAGGCCAAAAAGTTAGGCTACGACTTCTCTGAGAAAGATTTGTCGGATTTTGGCCACTCGCAGGGACTGGCAAACTTGGATAAACTTTCGCTCGAGGACCTGGAGAACGTAAGCGGTGGTGTGCTGCAATTTTTGGCAGCTGGTGGCGCCGCGGTACCACTCGTGCTTCTGATGATGCGTTGTTTAGGGGGAGGAGCAGTAGGTGCACCGCGGGAACCTGCTACGAACAGGGTTGAAAGGAGACAAGAAGCTACACAAACAGGCAATGCACAACCTAGAGGACTAGACACTAGCCATTGGAAGATAGTACAAGAGGGGACCCAAATGAGAAAAATAATACCAGTTGGTGAAAGGCTAAGAGGCCCGTATGACGCATTACAGTTGGAAGTTATAGATCGTCGTTATAGTGTTGTAGATGACCTTCAGAGTACGATTAAGCGCTTAAGCGTGGAGGCGGAGCGAAAGCAGGCAGAGTACAACTACCTGTTTTCTAAGTGGTATCTGGCGCAGTTGTTACGAGCTGGTGGCAAGACAGTTCTGCCTGATGAGGGTGATGCGTTACGTCAGTTTGATGCAGCGGAGCGTGACTACCGCGCTCTTTTGGACCGAGTGGGTGATTCTGCAGATACTAAGGCTAAGGGCTTAGGAGAACAGAAGACGGAACTTGCGAATAAAAGTGCTGAAGAGCAAGCGGCTATAATCATGGAGTGGACGGGTGATAATGAGTGTTTACGGCTTGAGATGGACTGGCGTGCTGCGAAGAAGAGTTACGAGGAGATTCGTCGCCGTAAAGATGCAGAGAGTGACAAATTGCGAAAAATCCAAACAGACATTTCTAAATTTATAGACATATTGTTTGGCTGGGGGGCAAAAGAGGATACCATGATTGATCGGAGGAATGTGAGTGTCGGCAAAGTTATCGACAATAGCACAGATTTGCAAAAGGCTTTATTACAAAGGTTTGTGGAACGTTGTGATGAGCCCGGAGTGATTGCGCGCCTGCAGGGGGAGTACAAAGCCCTTATGCAAGAGAAAATTGCTTATGAAACTTGGAAGTCTGTCTTAGAGGACTTGGTTTGGGGTGATTACGCTAGTAAGATGAAAAAGTGGGAAAACCGTAACATTAACGTGTCGACTGCTGCCATTGAAGGCTCGGAACTACGTGAGCAGTATAAGGAGCTTGTTTTTGAACACTCGAAGTTAATTCGCTTGATTGAGGAGCTGGACCCTGACAAGGAAGTTGCTAGCCAGGAACTAGAGACTCAAATGGCTGAGATTAAGAATAACCGTAGTTTTGGAGTTACAACGCCTGAGCAGTTCGCCGCTATTCAGGAAGAGGTTGAGGAGATTCAGTGGCATTTGGAAGACCTGGAGGAGGCGATGAAAAATAAGAGGCAAAAAATAGATAGGGCTTCTGCACATTATCGTCAGGATTTTGAACGTGTTTGGTCGAAAGCGGCGAAATGGACTGTGAGTTATGTAGAATAACCCAAGACGTCACAAATATGTGGCGTCATTTTTTTATTTTAAAAATACTTATAAAAAGCTTGACAAGTAAAAATAATATATGTTAAAATTTATCTGAATTTGTAAAATAGAAAGGATGGTAAGAATGAAAAACGAGCAAATTCAAGAATTTTTCACAAAGGTAGCGCAGGACGAGAGCTTTAAAGCAGAGGTTTTGAAGTTTAAAGAGGAAATGGAGGCGAAAAAGCTAAACGAGCAAGATGTGCAAAAGTTCGTCGGAAAGGTGCTTTTGCCGAAGGCCAAAAAGTTAGGCTACGACTTCTCGGAGAAAGACCTGGCGGATTTTGGCAACTCGCAGGGTATGACAAACTTGGACAAACTTTCGCCGGAAGACTTGGAGAACGTTAGCGGAGGCGTATTGACTTGGCTGTTTAATGTGATAGCTGGTGTGTTTACGCTGATGGCCGGGGGAGATCCTGGTGCTGCGCCTCCTCCTGTTCCACCGGGCCCTGCTGTGGTGGAACACAGGGCCGCTGGTGCGGCTGAGGGATTGCCTGAGCTGCCAGAGATAGAAGCTACTGGAGATGATGAGGACTTATCTGAGCTACCGGAGAAAAAGGCTAAACTTATGGACGAGGCGAAGGCCGCAGGGGACTACGTCAAGCAGCTGCGTGAACGGATTCACCGTGCAGAGGGCACGCGTGCCCTTTATGATGGCAGTACCAGAGATGCTATAGCGTCGGCGAAGGAGGAGCAGAGGGAGATGAATGCTTGGAACGCACTGGTTACCCGCGCGACGGTGCGTTTGAACAGGCTGCCCGCGATTTTGGGTAACCGGGCTGCGCTTGATGCTTTGATACAGAACCGCACAGCTCCGGCTAACCTTGTCAGATGGCAGAATTTAGTTAGAGAGTGTGAATTAGCTCTCGATGGCCATTTACGGGAGCTTGACAGCGTTGAGGGTATTCTGCATTCGATGCTTAGTCACATTGGTAATGTTCCAGATTTTGTGCGTGACGTTAACTCCCGGCGGTACTCGATTCGAGTCGGATTACGGAGTTCGTCTCGGCGTGGTCCAAAGAAGATAGAGTTCGGAGACCTTTTTGAAGGCTTATCGGACGCCCGAGAACAGCTTGGGAGTTATACGACGCGTCTTCGTGACCTCTTGGGTGCAGATGATGACGTTGGCATAGTCAAAGGGGCTCGTGACTTGTTCGATGATTATACTTATGATAGGAGTCATTCGCTAGAGCAGAGAGATTCTAAAGCCACTGCTTTCGCCGATCAACGTACTTATGCTATTAGACAAAACGCAGTACTTCAGCAGGCTGTTGATGATTTGAACGATGCAAAACAAAGGCTAGAGGCAGCGGTCGCTGAGCAACAAACCACCTTTGATGAGTTGCTTGTGGTGGACCAGCGGGAATTTGAAAGGACAAAACGAGAGATAAACCGGAAATATGCCAAGGATATGAAGGAGCTTAACGAGCATTTCCAGGAAAAACAGAGGGAATTGGAAATTCTTCGAGGTGTTTCAGCTGATGAGCGTTCTTCGACGCACGAGAACAATATGATTGAACTGACTCAAGAATTAGAGGATTTGAGACAAGAAATGGAAGATAAAATTAAATCTCACGATAGAGAGATTCAGGTACTTGAGACAGCACACAGAAGAGTCGTAGATGAATTGCACCAGAACTATGGTCCACAGTAAAACTCTGTTGAACGTAACGTTTACTTAACTTTAAAACACGATATGCTTGAAGGAGTGATTAGCGTGACAGAACAGCAAATTCAAGAATTTTTCACAAAGGTGGCAAACGACGAGAGCTTTAAAGAAGAAGTTTTGAAGTTCAAAGAGGGAATGGAGACGAAAAAGCTAACCGAACAAGATGTGCAAAAGTTCGTCGGAAAGGTGCTTTTGCCGAAGGCCAAAAAGTTAGGCTACGACTTCTCGGAGAAAGACCTGGCGGATTTTGGCAACTCGCAGGGACTGGCAAACTTGGACAAACTTTCGCTCGAGGACTTGGAGAACGTAAGCGGTGGTGTGAACAAAGGCCTTTTGGGTGCGATGTTCTCGCTGGCTATGTTTATGGGCGTTGGTGCTGGAGCTGGCATGTCGGCTAGCGCGGTGGATCCTCTGCAGGGCCAGCCGGGCGCTAAGCGTGCGGTGTCTGCTAGTACAGTGGCTAGGGCTACTGGGAGAGAGGCTGAGCCGGAGAGTGGGGCTGATGACGAGCACCTAAAAGCGCCGGAGGAAAAACGTGCTAGAATAGAACCAAATGGGGCTCAGCAGAGCGGTGTAGAGGTGCTGGTGCCGACTGGGATTCGTTCGTCTCGGAAAGTTGTTAAAGGTGTGGATGTCCTAAGCTATAGTGGCTGGGCTTCTGATAGAAGAAACTTTGTCGGTTATTTTGGTGATCAGTGTTATGATGGAAAGAAGGTTTTTATGCTGTACCCCGGGTTCGATGGTCACGCTTTGAAGGTTCCGAGAGGAAAGCGATTGCAGTTGCTTATGTATGATACTGGTACTGCGGCGCTTAATGTTCTACGACTGGGTTCTAATGAACACGATACTTACTTTGTTGTAATCGGACAAACGTTGTGGTTTAGTATGCAACGACCGCGTAACGTACAATATAGTGCGGAGGAGCTTAACAAGGGTGAAGATGCCTTTCGCAAAGTGACAGATTATATTGTGAACAGGGCATCGAAGCAAAAACGTCCACCAGTGCAGGGTAAGAAGCCGCCCGTAAATTTAGAGACCCTAAATGGAAATTGGAGTGGGGACAAGGGAACAAGAAAGATATGGGACGTTAAGTTCAATGATAATGGTTCTGTTGATATGATAGACTCTGGAAGTGTACATCTGCTAGAAGGCGAAGAGGAAGATGCAAGAGATACAAAGATGGCGCAAGAACAAGCTCCGCCAGTGCAGCAACCAGATCAGCGTGTGCCGCAAATAAGCCAGACTCTACAGTTCGCTCCACCTGTGCAGCAACCAGGTCAGCCACCGGTTCAACATCCCTGGCTGGATGATATATTAAATCCTGAGGATTAACTTACCGGCTTTGATTTGATTGACAACTCAGTTAAAGCGCGCCAATACTTTCCTGACGCATATTCGGTGCACTCAGAGGTATGTTGCGATGGAAATCATATGTCTCTAAAAAATCAAAGTCAAACTTACACCGTCGCAGGCGTGAATGTTGATTTGCGGCACTATATTCCGGCTCTATATCGCCGTTCTCAGTGATTTTCAGCTCTATAGAGACAATGAAAGCTGTATTCAAAATTTTTGTTAACGCTTTTAATATTTTTGCTGTTGCTAAAAACTCTCATCCTCTTCTAAAAAACGCATTTTCATTCACATATTTCATATAACCACGTAATTAGGGCACTCCCAGCCATTTTTGCGTAGCCTTGCATATTCACCAATGTGAAGTGCAAGGTTCTTTTTTTGCGTGTTAGATTGTGTAGTCAATATAAAAACATGATGGAATAGAAAAAAAGCAAGGGAAACTAAAAATGAACAAAGAATGTGTACAGACATGATATTAGCGACAGCGCGTGGCAACAGATCAAGCCGCATCATCCTGCGCAGTGTCAGAAATTAAATCCTCCTCCGCTACGAAGTATTCAATTGACTTCACACCGCTGTGTGGGTCATCTGCCGTAATCGTTGCGGTTTTGTTCTGATTGAAGAACCAACCAAACGTGATTGACTGCAGCAGCGGCAAAGGTCATGAATCAATCTGTTGTTACAATACTTTGTAACTGCAGTGTTTTTTAACATGTAACTCCCGCGCGGTATAGTGCGGGGGTATTTTTAATCTATTTTTTCTTTATGTCGCTTTTTTGTAACGAAAAAAGCGAGTGGTCTCGCACTGTAACTCAGTGAAACGAATTGCTCTTATTGTTGGTGACACATGCAATATAGCGTAAAAATATTTTTCATTTTGATAAGTCTAAATCGCGCTTTGTGCACAGTCGACAACAATGCTTGTTCAGCGTTGGGCGTTTCGATGTTTTTTGTAAACAGCACAAAAACTGTTGGTTGCATCCTGAATAAATGTTGTAATTAGGTCTAGACACAGTTCAAATTTTTATTTTTTAAAGGAGATGGTACTATGGTTGAGAAGAAAAAACGGAAACACAACGATGCTACCAATGTGACACAAGCCGGTGTGGCGCCCACTGCGGAGATGAGTGACGATTTGTTGGCAAGTGTGAGTGGTGGAGTGCAAGCGCGGCGACGTTGACACCGCTGTGAGGAGAGGGGTGTGACCATGTGTGGTCCCAGAGAGCCGACCTATCCTTGTCCTGATTGCAATTTGAGATGATGATTCGGATAAGCTATAAAAATTAAACCTCGCTATATACGGCGAGGTTTTTGTTGTTGTGTTTACATTTTGCTATTGATTTTATGTATACAAGAGTGGATTAAACTGTTTTTGCTGTTGCTTGAAATTCTTTTAATTTCTCCTTAAAGTCGGATGGATAATCTTCGGAAACTTCGATTTGTAGTGGCTTGGACAAATCTAGAGCAAAAATACCCATGATTGATTTTCCGTTTATTATGTATTTTTCGGAAAAAAGTGTAATTGGAAATTCATACTGATTTGCAAAAGCTACAAATTTCTTAACAGTTTCGATATCAGACAATAAAATGTCCTCTTTATACATTTTGTACCTCCTAAAATCAAACAAAAATGCTATACTTATATGGTACCAAGATAATTTTTATGGGTCAAGGAAAACAGTTAAATTTAGAGCCCAAAACGACAAATTCTTTTAAAACTCTAAAAAAAGGTGAGAACAGTGACAATTTTTATATCAACTTTAGGTTGCAAGGTGAATCAGTATGAGTCACAAGCAATTTTAGAAACTTTTTGTGAGGCTGGGTATGAGAAGGCGTTATCTGCCCATACAGCAGATGTTATTCTTATCAATTCATGTACGGTTACTGCTGAAAGTGACCGAAAAGTAAAAAAAACTTTACATAAGTTGCGCAAAGATAATCCCGCCGCGATAATTGCGGTAATAGGATGCCTACCACAAGCGTTTCCGGAAAAAATGACCCAATTAAGTGAGGCGGATATTATTCTAGGAAACGCTAACAAAATGCAAATATTTGAAAAACTGTTAGAATTTAATTTACATAAAAAGAAAATTATTGAACTCAAACCATTTGAAAAAAATGAGCATTTTGATAAAACGAAGATATGTGGCTTTGATGAACGAACGAGGGCTTTTGTTAAAATAGAGGACGGTTGCAATCGCTTTTGCTCGTATTGTATTATCCCTTATGCTCGCGGCAGAGTTCGCTCTCGGTCGATAGATGAAATTGTTGCCGAGGTTCAAACTTTGGCCCAAAATGGGTACAAAGAAATCGTTCTTGTGGGAATAAACCTTTCTGCGTACGGTGCGGATTTAGGTTTAACCTTATGCGATGCAGTGGAAAGTGTATGCACTATTGATGGTATAGAACGTGTAAGACTAGGTTCTCTGGAGCCGGAATACCTCGATGAAAATACGATTCAACGTCTTGCCAAACAAACTAAATTATGTCCACATTTTCATTTATCGTTACAAAGCGGTTGTGATAAAACTTTGAAAAGAATGAATAGACATTATACTATTGCTGAATATTTTGAAATCGTTAAAAACTTAAGAAGATATTTCGATAATGTAGCCATCACAACAGATGTAATGGTAGGCTTTGCTGGCGAGACAGATGAGGAGTTTGAGCAATCTGTAAATTTTGTAAAAAAAGTTGGTTTTGCTAAAGTCCATGTGTTTGCCTATTCCGTACGAAGTGGCACACGAGCCGCTAACTTTGAAAATCAAATATCACCGGAACGTAAAAAGCAACGAAGTAAAATAATGATAAATGTAACGGATGATTCTAGACACCGTTTTTTAGAAGCTCAGATTGGTAAAATCGAGCCCGTCTTATTTGAAAGATGTGACGCAAACGGTACATTTGAAGGATATACGAGAAATTATACACCTGTTAAAGTAGAGTCGAAAGACAATTTACAGTCAAAAGTGTTGCTTACAAATTTGTGCTCAATTGAGTCAGGATGTTGCCTGGGTACTTTAATTTAGAAACGCTATTTGAAAAAAATGTCACTATTACATTAGGGAATACCATTAAAAGAGAGTCTGACGAGTTACAGAACGATGATAATATTCGCCCTAAAAAATAGATGCACAAAAACTCCCGTATAATTTTATGAAACAAGAACATGTAAAGAAGTGGTGAAAAATATTTTTAGGAACAAGCCCTATTAATTGAACAGTGTTCTCCAAAATGATTATTGTATTTTATTGTGGTAAAAACTTGACATCATATGCTATAATGCTTTAATAAAAGGAGGCTTGATCTGTGTGAAAGTTGTACTTTTGGCCGGTGGGTTTGGTACGAGAATTTCAGAAGAAAGTCATTTGAAACCTAAGCCGATGATAGAAATAGGTGGCAAACCAATTTTGTGGCACATAATGAAGTTGTATTCTCATTATAATTACAATGAATTTGTTATTTGCTGCGGTTACAAGGCACATAAGATAAAAGAATATTTTGCAAATTATTATTTGCTTTCGAGCGATGTTACTTTTGACTTTGCAAATAATAATGATATGGTTTTACATAGTAATTTTGCCGAACCATGGAAAGTTACTTTGGTAGATACAGGGCTTAACACGATGACTGGCGGGCGAATCAAACGCATACAGAAGTATATCGGTGATGAGCCCTTTATGTTAACTTATGGCGATGGTGTTTCCAATGTAAATATCCGTGAGTTAGTTGAGTTTCATAAATCACACGGTAAAATGGCAACTATGACGGCTGTTAACGTGGGACAACGCTTTGGTGTATTGGACATAGATGAAAACGAACATACCATTCGCTCTTTTCGAGAAAAACGCCACGCGGACGGTGGTGTAATAAATGGCGGCTTTATGGTCTTGGAGCCACAAGTTTTTGATTATATCTCAGGTGATGATACTGTATTTGAGCAAGAACCGCTTGAAACTGTAGCAAAATTAGGTGAGCTTAAAGCTTATAGACACAATGGTTTTTGGCAGTGCATGGATACTCAACGCGATAAATTTCAGCTGGAAGAACTATGGACATCTGGAAACGCTAAATGGAAGGTATGGTGAGTTCCTTTGCCACTGGATTTAAATTTCTATAATGGAAAAAATGTCTTTGTAACTGGGCATACAGGTTTTAAAGGTTCTTGGTTATGTAAAATACTTATAAATGCTGGTGCTAATGTTACTGGATACTCACTTGAGGCCCCCACCGAACCAAATCTTTTTGCCCTAGCTGATGTTGAATCAAAAATGCAATCAGTCATCGGTGATGTGCGAGACTTTGATTCTATGAAAGTTGCCTTCGATAAAGCAAAACCTGAAATAGTTCTACACTTGGCTGCACAACCTATTGTTCGAGATAGTTATAAAGAACCTCGATATACCTATGAAACCAACGTGATGGGTACTGTAAATATTTTAGAGTGCGTGCGACTTTCAAGTAGTGTGCGCTCTTTTCTCAATGTAACGACGGACAAGGTGTATAAAAACAATGAATGGGAGTGGGGCTACCGCGAGAATGAGCCCCTTGATGGTTTTGACCCTTACTCAAATTCTAAATCTTGCTCCGAGCTTGTTACTCATAGCTATAAGTCGTCATTTTTTGCAGACAACCACGTTGCTATCTCGACTGCGCGTGCTGGAAATGTCATCGGCGGCGGCGACTTTGCCAACGACAGAATAATTCCCGATTGTG
Source organism: Acutalibacteraceae bacterium (assembly GCA_045540315.1). Taxonomy (GTDB): domain Bacteria; phylum Bacillota; class Clostridia; order Oscillospirales; family Acutalibacteraceae; genus CAG-557. The sequence continues at coordinate 24,284 of JAZQHA010000053.1, forward strand.
TTCGAGCTATTATTAAAAATGAAAAAATAATAATTAGAAATCCATATTCCACTAGGCCTTACCAACATGTTTTAGAGCCGCTTTATTCCTATTTAATGATTGCGCAAAAGCAATATGAAGATTCTAATTTTGCTGGGTATTATAATGTTGGGCCGGATGAATGCGATTGCGTTACAACCGGTGAGTTAGTGCAACTTTTTTGCAACAAGTGGGGAAACGGCCTACAGGCTGAAATAAGGTCTATTGATGGTCCTCATGAGGCGAACTTTTTAAAATTAGATTGCTCAAAACTAAAGAAAACTTTTAATTGGAAACCCAGATGGAATATCGAGACTGCCATTGAGAAAACCGTAGACTGGACCAGAGTATATGTTAGCCGTGGAGATATTCCTAGAATCATGGACGAACAGATTGATGAATTTTTAAGGAAGTAGGCATGTTATGTTTTTGAATTTGACAGAACAAGAAGCAAGAGAAAAAATTTTAGCTTTGGTGGATGACTACTGTAAAACCTATCATAACACAGAAAAATTTGATACATCGAGCCCGAAAATTTCTTATGCACGAAGGGTTTATAACAGTCAAGAAATGGTAAATTTAGTCGATAGCGCGTTGGAGTTTTGGTTGACTTCCGGACGCTACACGGATAAATTTGAAGAAGATTTGGCAAAATATTTAGGAGTTAAATCTTGTGCGCTTGTTAACTCAGGTTCGTCGGCGAATTTGCTGGCGTTTATGACTCTGACTTCACCACTTCTGGGCGAGCGAGCAGTTAAACGCGGCGATGAAGTTATTACGGTGGCGGCCGGGTTCCCGACGACGGTGACTCCGGTAATTCAATTCGGTGCGGTTCCGGTTTTCGTAGACGTAACCATCCCGCAGTACAATATCGATGTGTCTCAGCTCGAAAAGGCTTTAACTGAGAAAACAAAGGCTGTTATGTTAGCGCATACATTGGGCAATCCATTTGACCTAAAAGCAGTTCGTGATTTTTGCGATAAGCATAATTTGTGGCTAATTGAGGACAACTGTGATGCACTGGGGTCGAGGTACACTATAGACGGCGAGGTGCGTTTCACTGGCTCCATCGGTGACTTGGGCACATCGAGTTTTTATCCGCCTCATCATATGACCATGGGTGAGGGTGGAGCTGTCTACACAAGCAATCCGCTTCTTGCCAAGATTATGCGCTCGATGCGAGATTGGGGTCGCGATTGCATTTGTAAATCTGGCGTAGACAATATGTGTCACCATCGCTTTGATAGACAATACGGTGAGCTGCCGCTGGGCTACGACCACAAGTACGTCTATTCTCATTTTGGTTACAACTTGAAGGCAACAGATATGCAAGCGGCCATCGGTTGTGCGCAACTGGAGAAGTTCCCAAGTTTTGTAGAGAAACGAAAGTACAATTTTGCTCGACTCAAAAAGGCCTTAGAGCCAGTTGCAGATAAATTAATTTTGCCAGAAGCTGCAGAAAATTCAGATCCGAGTTGGTTTGGATTTTTAGTTACTTGCAAAGACGGTATTGACAGAAATAAGCTTGTACAGTACGTTGAGGAACACGGCGTACAGACAAGAATGTTGTTTGCAGGCAACCTTACAAAGCATCCTTGCTTTGATGAGATGCGAAAAACTGGCGAAGGGTTTCGAATTGTTGGAAGTTTGGAAAATACGGACAGAATTATGCGCGACACGTTTTGGGTTGGTGTGTATCCTGGTATGACCGACGAAATGATAGATTACATGGCAAATACGATTATTGATAGTCTCAATTAATACAATGTGTTGAGTGTTGCGGAGTGCTCACGGTTACTTATGATTCTTAGCGTCTGCCACCGCGGCCGCGAGGCCAACGAAAATAAAATTTTATTTTCGTTGTATTCCAAAGCTTAGCTTTGGAATAGCCGAAGGTCCCGTTGGGACCTTCGGCGCCTCGCGGCGCGGCGGTGGCGCCGATAAAGAGTTACGTTTAGTGGAGCTACTTCGAGTAAGGTGTGGATATGGATAATTTAATGGTGACAATTAAGCAATTTTTTAAGTTTGGTTTAGTGGGTGTTTCCAATACGTTAATTTCACTTGGAACGTATTATTTATTGTATTTTGTGGGTGTAAATTATCTGATTGCAAATACTATTGGATTTATTATCAGCGTATTAAACTCTTACTATTGGAACAACAAATACGTTTTTCAAAAGACTCAGGATGGCCATCTAAAGCCACTTTTGAAAACTTTTATGTCGTATGGTGGCACTTTTTTATTGTCGACGGTTTTGCTTTTTGCAATGGTTCAATATTTAGGAGTCTCGGAGGTTGTAGCGCCTGTGATTTGTATTGCCATAACGACTCCGATAAATTTCATCATTAATAAGCTTTGGGCATTTAAGTGAGGAAAACCTAATGAAAAGAGTAATTATAACTGGACCAACTGGTACAATTGGAGTTGCGCTGGCGGACATTCTTACACAGGGTGGCTGCGAGGTTTATGCGATTTGTCGACCAAGCTCCGCTAACATAAAAAACTTAAAAAAGCACCCAAATCTTCACATTGTCGAGTGTGACATTTCGAATTTACTGAGCTTGAAGGATAAGCTAACTGGTCCATTTGATGCTTTTTATCACTTTGCTTGGAACGGTACTTTTGGTCAGGCGCGTAACGAAATTGACTTGCAAATAAAAAATGTTCAGTATACCCTCGATGCAGTTAACTTGGCTAAGAGCTTAGATTGTGAAGTACTTGTTGGCGCCGGGTCGCAAGCCGAATATGGTCACTTTACGGCGCCGGCGAATGAATCTACCATAACGAAACCCTTTACGCTTTATGGTGCTGCTAAATTATCAGCTGGCCAAATGAGTCGAGTTTATGCGCGAAATTTGTCGATGAAACATGTTTGGGTGCGTATTTTCAGCGTGTTTGGTCCTTGTGATGATAGCAGGACTTTGGTATCTTACGTTATAGATGAGCTAATTGCGGGTAAATGTCCAGCTTTGACCCTTGGTGAGCAAATTTGGGATTACCTTTATAGCTATGATGCGGCAGAGGCGATGATAAAAGTTGCGCAGAGCGGTAAAGATGGCGCGGTTTACTGTTTGGGAAGCGGAGAAAAACGTTTATTGAAAGAGTATATTCAAGATATTGCAAGCGTGGTAAACCCAAATGTGAATTTAAGCTTTGGACAAAAGCCGTATGGCGAAAATCAAATCATATTTTTAGCAGCAGACATCAAGAAATTGCAAGAAGATACTGGTTTTATGCCAAAGGTTAATTTTAAAAGCGCTATTCAAGAAATTCTTCTCAGTAGGGAAAATGAGAGTGCTCCGATTAAATCCTGAGCAACATCAAACCTCAGGCGCCGCGAGGCGCCGAAGGCAAAGCCTTCGGCTGGTCCCAGGCTTATGCCTGGGACCACAACGAAAAAAAAACTTTATTTTCGTTGGCCTCGCGGCCGCGACGGCAAAGACGAGAAAGCTGGATAAGTACAAATGGAGCACTCTTGAAAAGAACAAATTAAAATACTAGCAAAGCGAGGTTGCAATTTTTGAAGATAAAAGTTTCTGACTATGTTGCTAATTTTTTAAGTGAAAACGGCATTACAGATGTTTTTACCGTAACTGGTGGCGGTGCGATGCACCTAAATGATGCTCTTGGGCATCACCCAAAATTAAAATGTACTTATAATCATCACGAGCAGGCCTGTGCTATAGCTGCTGAGGCTTCTACGCGATTTTCTGGCAAGCTGGCCGCGGTGTGCGTGACGACTGGGCCGGGTGGAACAAATGCGCTTACGGGTGTTGTTGGTGGATGGCTAGACTCGATTCCTATGTTTATTTTATCTGGCCAAGTTAAGCGCGAAACTACTGTTAGCTCTACAGGATTGCCACTTAGGCAGCTGGGGGACCAAGAATTTAACATTATCGACTGTGCAAAAACAATGTCCAAATACGCCAAGATGATAACCGAGCCAAATGAAATTGCTTACCACTTGGAGAAGGCATTGTATCTTGCTACGACAGGACGCCCAGGACCGGTTTGGTTAGACATTCCGCTTGATGTCCAGGGGGCTATGGTTGATACGGAAACGCTTATTCACTTTGACGCTTCGGAATGCGAAAATGAGTTGCCACAGAAGGTTTCAGATGGTGATATAAAGGAAATAATAGCTCAAATTAAAAAGGCCCAAAAGCCGGTTATAATTGCGGGTGCTGGTATTAGACTTAGCGGTGCGCACGAGAAATTTCTGCAGCTAATAGACAAATTAAATATTCCAGTTGTTACGCCGTGGAATTCACACGACATTATTCCGGATGAAAATAGACTGTTCTGTGGCAGACCGGGCAATATGGGAACTCGTGGAGGAAATTTTGTCGTTGAAAATAGCGATTTGCTGATTTCTTTGGGGTGCCGGTTGAGTATTCGGCAGGTAACGTATAACTATCGAGATTTTGCTAAGAATGCTTATAAGATAATGGTTGATATTGACGAGAATGAGCTTAACAAGCCGACTTTAATTATAGATTTAAAGATTCACGCGGATGTAAAAGATGTCATTGAGGCTTTGCTTGCAACGGGTTTTGAGAATCAAAATAAAACTCATGAGAACTGGCTGAATTGGTGTCGAGCAGTAAATGAAAAGTACCCTGCATGTTTACCGCAGTATTATGAAAAAGCTTCGCCGGTTAATCCATATGCGTTTATGGATGTGTTGTTTAATGAGTTACCAGAAAACGAACCAATAATTTGCGGAAACGGTAGTGCCTGTGTTGTGACTTTTCAGGCAGCTAAAATCAAAAAAGGGCAGCGTCTTTTTACGAACTCAGGTGCGGCTAGCATGGGATATGGATTCCCAGCGGCGATTGGTGTTGCGGTTCAACGACAAGGTCAGCGGGTTGTATGTTTAGATGGTGATGGAAGCTTTCAGATGAACCTGCAAGAAATGCAAACCATGATGCATAACAGCTTAAATATAAAGCTGTTTTACTTAAATAATAGCGGCTATCACTCCATTCGGCAGACGCAAAATAATTTGTTTTCACATCACAGTTTAGTTGGTGTTTCGAAGGAAAATGGCATTAGCTTCCCGAGTCTTGAGAAGATTGCGCAATGTTATGGTACTCAGTATTTTAAAATAGATAACATAAAAAACGCAAAGGATGTGATAGATACTGTTTTGAGTCAAGATGGTCCGGTTTTATGCGAAGTGGTACTTGATGAAACACAAAATTTCGAACCGAAGCTATCATCTAAGATTTTACCAGATGGTCAAATTGTTTCCCCGGCAATAGACGATATGTTTCCATTTTTGTCACGAGAAGAGTACGAAAGCAATAAAATTTAAAATATTATTTGAGGAGCGTTAAGTATGAACAGAACTGAAAGAAAAATGTTGGACATCTTGAAAGAGTTAAAAAATGAGCACAATGTTTTAGCCATAAAGGCAGAATTTGAGGCAGAGGGCTCTAGAACAGACGAATTAGTCAAGCTGAATGAGATAGTTTTTCGTGCCGATATGAATTTATTTATAAAAATTGGCGGCTGCGAGGCTGTTCGAGACCTTGACCAATGCAGGTTGCTAGGTGCAAGTGGAATTATGGCGCCTATGATTGAGACGCCTTTTGCGATGAAAAAATTTGTTGGTGCGGCCAAGAAAGTATATGGCGATGAAGTTTCCGATATAGAGTGGATTATCAACGCAGAAACTAAAACTTGCAAAGCTAATTTTGACGAGATTTTGGCTGAGGGTAAGGGCTTTTTGAATACTATTTCGATTGGTAGAAGTGATTTTTCTGCGTCAATAGGTTTGGATAAATCTCAGGTTAATTGTGATGAAGTTTTGGAATCGGCTAAGTTCTTTGCTGAGAAAGCCAAAAACTATGGTTTAACAGTTTGTTTTGGTGGCAACGTTTCTGTGAACTCGGTTGATTTTATAAAGAATATGTCTGGTTTTGCAAACCGCTTTGAGACCAGGAAAGTTGTATTTAAGCATACTAATGACGAAAACAAGTTAAAACAAGGGATACTGAAAGCCTTAGAGTTTGAAATGCTTTACATTCAAAACAAATGTGAATTTTATGACAGAATGGCAAACGAAGATAAATCTAGATTAAGTGCGTTAAGGGAGCGGTTAGTCCGTGAGCAAAATCAATAAGAAGCTGATAATTTTCGATTTCGATGGGACTTTGGTAGATACAATAATCGATGCGGGGCGTTGTTTTAACAAGGCCTTGGAGTGTTTTGGTTTTAAAACTTATCCTGTCGAGGACTACGGCAATATTGTTGGTGGCAACTTAGACGTAATTTTTTCTAAACTTTTGGACCAACAATATCAAACGGCGGAAAATATCGCAAACTTAAAAGCAAAATACCGAGCAATCTATTCTTTAGATGAAAAACCACATACCAAACCTTTTGACGGGATTGTGGATGCATTACGAAAGCTAAATCAAGATGGTATTTCTATTGCGATAAACACTAATAAAGCGCAAATTTTAGTCGACGAGCTCTGCAAAAAAGAGTTCCCGGATATTAAGTTCGCGGCTGTTTTCGGTTATCATGATGGGATACCATCTAAGCCTGACCCATATGCAGTCAATGAGATAATGAAGCTTTGTAACGTTAGTGCCAGTGAGACTATTTATGTTGGTGACGGCCTAACAGACGTAAAGACGGCACAAAATGCTAATATAGATTGCGTTTTAGTTACATGGGGCCAGGGTAATGTCTCAAAAATCCTAGAAGAAAATCCACATTTGTTTGTAGCAAACAGGTCAGAGGAAATTTTTAAATTCTTATAGAAAACAAAATTATTAAGGACGAAAAAAATGAAAAAAATCAGTGTTTTAGTACCGTGCTACAACGAGGAAGAAAACGTTGAGCCAATAAGTGAGGCTATCATTGAGCAGTTAGAAAGCCTAAATGGTTATGATTGGGAGTTGCTGTTTATTGATAATTGCTCAACCGATAAGACGCAGGAGCGTTTGGAAAAGATTTGTAACCAAAATAAAAAAGTTAAGGCCATATTTAACGCAAAAAATTTTGGCCAGTTTAATTCTCCATACTATGGTCTACTTCAGACAACCGGCGACTGTACAATTTCTATTTGTGCTGATTTTCAAGACCCAGTTGATATGATTCCGAAATTTGTAAAAGAGTGGGAGAGAGGCTACAAAATTGTTTGCGGTATAAAAAAGACGAGTCGCGAAAACAAAGTGATGTACTTTTTGAGGTCCTGCTACTATAAGACTATCAAAAAAATGAGCGATGTAGAGCAAATTGAGCATTTTACGGGGTTTGGTCTTTACGATAAGTCTTTCATCGAGGTGCTTCGCAACTTAAATGACCCTACGCCGTTTCTGCGAGGAATTGTTGCAGAGTTAGGATTTGATAGAAAAGATATCCCATATGAACAAGCTCAAAGAAAAGCTGGAAAAACTAGCAATAACTGGTATACTCTTTATGACGCGGCTATGTTAAGCTTTACCTCGTACACCAAGGTTGGTCTGCGACTTGCTACCATAATTGGATTTATTTTTTCTTTTCTAAGTCTTTTAACGGCATTTGGATATCTACTTTTAAAGCTGTTTAACTGGGATGACTTTTCCGCCGGAACAATCCCGATACTTATTGGAGTTTTTTTGTTCAGCTCAGTTCAGTTGTTTTTTATAGGCTTTATAGGTGAGTACGTCATGAACATGAATACTCGACTAATGAATAGGCCTTTGGTTGTTGAACGGAAACGGCTAAATTTCGAAAAAGAAAATAATTAAATAATAGAGCAGACTGCTGTAGAGGTAGTCTGCTTTTTTAAGTTTACTATAACAAAAAATAACTCTGCCAAAAGCAGAGTTAAATTATTATGGTGACCCGGACGGGAATCGAACCCGTGTTACCGCCGTGAAAGGGCGGTGTCTTAACCGCTTGACCACCGGGCCAAAATTAATTTAATGGTAGCGGTAATTGGATTTGAACCAATGACGCTTCGGGTATGAACCGAATGCTCTAGCCAACTGAGCTATACCGCCATATTTCCTACTTACATTTAAGCGACAAGATTAATTATATTATAAAATTTCCAGAGTGTCAACATTTTTTTCAAAAAGAAAAAATATGTTAGCCGCTGTAACCTGTTGGGTAATAGTTCTTGCTTCAAGCTGCGAAATATTTTATAATATGAATAGTACATGATAGGAGCTTTTGGGTTATGAGTCGTATTGACAAAGAAAATTATTACCTCGATATTGCTCAAACCGTCTTGGAAAGAGGGACTTGCTTACGAAGAAATTTTGGTGCAATTATCGTAAATAACGACCAAATAATTTCTTCGGGTTATACCGGCGCGCCAAGAGGTCGACAAAATTGTATGGACCTAGGCAAGTGTACTCGCGAGGCATTAGGCATTCCACGTGGTGAGAGGTATGAACTTTGTCGCTCTGTGCACGCAGAGGCTAACGCAATTATTCATGCGGCCAGAAATGACATGCTTGGCTCTACCTTGTATCTAGTCGGAAAAGAAGCAGATTCTGGCGAGTACGTGAAAAATACTTGCTCGTGCTCTATGTGCAAACGTCTTATTATCAATGCGGGGATTAAATCTGTTGTTGTCCGCGTAGATAAGTTTAAATTTAAAATCATAGATGTTAATACTTGGATTTTGGACGACGAATCGTTATATGGAAAAAAAGGCTATTGAATTGTGTTGAAATATGTTAGTGATGAAACTTGTTTTGTCATGAACTGTGATACCTTGTAAAAACTATATTTAATTTTTTTCTTTTGGTACTGACGAAAAAATATGAATTCCCGATAATTAAAAATTTTGTGTGTCTATTGAAATATTATGAACGTGAATTATCAAAAACTACTTGAAGAAATAATTTCTAACTGCAAAGGGATAGCCGTACGGCCATCCCTCTTGTTGCATTGTTGCTGTGCCCCTTGTGCCAGTTATGTGCTAGAATATCTTGTGCCGTATTTTAATATTACAGCCTTGTTTTATAACCCGAATATATCTCCACAAGAGGAATATCTTTTTCGCTTAAATGAGCTAAAAAGATTGATTTCTGAAATGGGATTGTCGAACGATATTAACTTAATAACAATGCAATATAACCCATCGCCTTTTGAAAAAATTGCAACTGGCTTCGAAATGTGTCCAGAAGGTGCAGAAAGATGCTCTAAGTGCTATCGTTTAAGATTGCAGCAAACTGCAGAACTTGCAGCTGAACAAAAATTTGATTATTTTGCGACAACGCTTACAGTTAGCCCATACAAAAACGCAACTAAGTTAAATGACATCGGACAACAACTAGAAAAAGAATATAACGTGAAATATTTATGTTCCGATTTTAAAAAACGAGATGGATATAAGCGTTCAATCGAGTTATCACATCAATATAATTTATACCGTCAAAATTATTGTGGCTGTAAGTTTTCTCAAAAAATTAGTAAATAAAAAAGAACTTGCTAATATGCAGGTTCTTTTCTTTTTTTTATGAATAAAAATTCTTTTATGTGTGAAAATTATTTGTAGAAAGGATGTGTATACGTGAAACCGACTAAAAATGAGTACTCGAAAATGTCTGACAGAGTTTCTCCAGGCTCACCTATGCTGAAAAATATGAGTTTAGCTTTTCTTTCTGGCGGCACAATTTGTTTAATTGGACAAATATTAACAAATTTATACATCACCTATTTCAATATGACCATCAAAGAGGCTAGAGCTGCTGTATCTGTAACTTTAGTTGGTCTAGGCGCTTTGCTTACGGCGTTAAAAGTTTATGATAATATCGCAAAACATGCAGGCGCTGGAACTCTTGTGCCAATAACCGGTTTTGCAAACTCAATTGTTGCACCCGCCATTGAGTTTAAAAGTGAAGGACATGTTATGGGAATAGGTGCAAAAATGTTTATTATAGCTGGGCCTGTTTTAGTTTTTGGGATAACTGCATCCGTAGTTTACGGTCTCATTTTATGGATTTTTAAATTATTTTAATTAGGTATCCCATAAGAGGGATTGCATCTATTATTTTAGGGCGCGCCGCGAGGCGCCGAATGCCCTCTTTGGGGCATTCGGCTAGTCCAAAGCGCAACAAAGTTGGGCTTTGGACCACAACGAAAATAATTTTTATTTTCGTTGGCCTCGCGGCTAGCATGGAGCTAAATGATACCGCAATAAAGCCAGAAACAAAAATGGAGTCCCCTCAACAGGGACTCCAAAACGCTCACAACAAATTTGTTGCACAAAACGCACTTATAGCTGAGACGATATATTTTTCAAATATTCTCTAAAACTCGTTCCAATTTCTTTGTGAGAGAGAGCAACCTCAACGCAAGCTTTCATAATACCCAACTTGTTACCCATGTCGTAGCGAGTGCCGGTAAAATCTACTGCAACCATACCAACAGTATTAGCCAAAACTTTCATAGCATCAGTCAGTTGAATTTCTCCACCAGCACCTGGTTTTGTTGCATCTAAGATTTCAAAAATTTCTGGGGTTAAAACGCAACGACCTAAAATAGAGTACCGCGATAATACCTCATTAGGAGCAGGTTTTTCAATCATATCTGTGCAATTAAAAATATTATCTCGGATATTTTCTACTTTTAGCGAGCTATACTTTGAAATATCTTCCGGAGATACCTTGTTTACACCCAAAACTGACTTACCATATTCTTCATAAGCCCGGATTAATTGACCGCAAGCAGGATCTTCTCCAATAATGACGTCGTCACCATAAAGTACAGCAAAAGGTTCATTTCCGACAAAAGAACGCGCACAACTTACAGCGTGGCCGAGACCAAGAGTCTCTTTTTGTCTCACAAAATGAATATTTGCAAGCTTGGAGATATTTATAATCTCTTCAAGCATTTCTTTTTTATTATTTTTTGAAAGACTTTGCTCAAGTTCAGGAGTTCTGTCGAAATGGTTTTCGATAATCTCTTTATTTCTATTGGTAACAATTAATATGTCAGTTATTCCCGATGCTACCGCTTCTTCAACAATATACTGAATGGCAGGTTTATCAACAATGGGAAACATTTCTTTTGGCATTGCCTTAGTTGCTGGCAAGACTCGTGTCCCGAGGCCTGCAGCGGGAATAACAGCTTTTGTGATTTTCATATTTTCCTCTCCCTTTAAATGGAGTTATTTAGAAACAAAACTGTGGCGTCTAAACATAAACTTGTTTACAAACATGGCCACAACAATACCCATACTGGTATCTAAAACACGGTTGACAACGTACATAAAGCTCTCGTTAATGTTGCCATCAGGCCAAGTCAAAACACTAAGCACTACAATGCATGAGATTACAACAGATGCTGGCAATCCAATTAAGTTACATATGTATATGACCAAAAGAATAGAGAATGGCGCAACCGACAAAGTCGTAATTTCCTTAAAAGGAAGCTTGTACACCATTAAAAGTAATAAATAGCCAACAATACCACCAATTAATGTTCCAACCAGTCGCTCCAAACCTGAGTTTACTGTTTTATGATGTGTTGGTTGTAGACAAATTATAGCTGCAATGCAAGCAAATAAGTTATCCGTTCTTTTAAAAATAAAGGAAAGCAAAAGACATAAAAAAACAGCAATCGCAGTTTTTATAGCTCGCAAACCTAGTTTATACTGAGGGTTCATAAAAATCTCCTACAAGAGTAAGCCTGACAAAAATCGATTGATTTGGCGGAGAGAGGGGGATTCGAACCCCCGTGCGATTGCTCGCAAACTGATTTCGAGTCAGCCCCGTTATGACCACTTCGATATCTCTCCTTAGAACCATTTCATTATATCACGATGGTTCAATTATGTCAAAAGGATTACTGATGAAATGCAAACAATTTTAAAAGTCCACTTTTTTACGCATTTCCTCGGTGGCGAACTTATCACTTAAGTTGACAGATGTAACAATAGACGTCCAAACTTCGATATTGCCTTTCCAGTGGTCTGAGCTATTTTTTGCAGTTGGCCCGTCGTCGAATACGTATTGAATGACTTTTAAAGTTTCATTTTCAAATAATATTTCCTTTTGAACTCCACGGATATTTGAATGTTTGATGTTAATCAAGGTAACTTTTTTATCTGGGTAAATCGCACTAAAACTTTTTATAAAATTTATAAATTCCTCGTTGGGAGTGCTTTTTCTGTTTCCGATTAGTACTATTGAAGATGAATTTTTAAATATTTCATCGACTTTATTTGCTCTATTTAACATGGTTTCTCTAAACCTTTTATGCTCCTCTTCTAGTGAGGCATCTTTTTTAAAGTGGTGTGGCGAAGATAATTGATTTTTAGTGTCGCGTACGCACCTATATTTACCACTTGATTCCTCGGGGCATTCTTTTATTTCCTCGAAAAAGTCACTAAATTTTGTCTCAAATAAATGTGCTACCACATATAAAGAGTCTGTACCTACCCAATCTAGTGGTGCCGCTTGAAATCTCATGTTTAAATCTCTTAAATATCCGCTAGGCCTGCAACCTATGCCAATAGAAAAAATACAGTCAGCATTAATGCTTTCGAAGAGGCCGGCATCTACAGTGCGTTGAGTTTCGTTGCGGGCGTCCTTTTCGACAGTTTTAGTGGTAGTACTATTATTGTTATTCTCGTGATTTTCATCGCTTAGTTCTTCTGCTGATAAATTTACATTTTTTTCATTTGATTCTTGAGTGCTTTGGTTGGATATATCATTAGCATTGTCCAGTTGAGAGCAACCACATATTAAACAAAAACAGCTGGAGATAAAAAGATAACTAATTTTTTTGTAAAATTCGTTCATAAAAAACACCCTTTACTTTTTGATAATGTCACTTTTATTATAATTTTGTTTTTTAGTTAAGTAAAGATAGTTTTTTTAAAAATATATTTTTTATTCTGGAGAAAACAAATAAAGCTGAAGTTTTTGTGCAGGTATACCCGACAAATACTTTCAGCTCTAAAAATCAACATGTATATTTTTTTATTATTTTGTGGACGTGCCATTTTAATATCTTTTTTTTGAGGCTTGCCGCTCGGGCCGCGAGGCCAACGAAAATAAAGTTTATTTTCGTTGTGGTCTAAAGCCCAAGTTTGTTGCGCTTTAGACTGGCCGAATGCCAAAGTAGGCATTCGGCGCCTCGCGGCGCCGCGCTATTTGTTTAGGCACGTCCTATTTTATTTTTGTCGCAAAGAAGAAATCTAGCCCTTGATTATACTTATGAAAAATTAAATTTGATAATTTTTTTGAATGGGCAAAAAATCTGTTTTGAATATACATCGGATAAAAAATCGCGTTGTCATGGAGATATTTCTCGGCATTAACTAGATGATTTATTGAGTCTTTCGGGATTGCAGAGATAGCAGAGTTTAGAAGCTTATCATACTCAGGATTAGAAAGATTAGCAACGTTTTTATTATTTTCTGACTTAAATACGTTCAAAAAATCAAGCGCAAAAGGACTCTCGATAGCTATTGGTAAAAATGCAATTTGATAACTCGCAGAAGCTACACGAGATTTTAATACTTTTTCCGAGACAGGCTCCATATTAAAGTAATATCCAAGTGTTCCGTTTAAATTTTCAATCATATTACTTACAATTGTTTTTACCGAAGGCGAATCAATACAAATAATAGTCACAGAAGGTAACGATTTTAGTTTTAGTTGATTAAGGCCATCGTCGAAGAATCTTTTTGCATTTACATCTTGTTTCAAAAACAAATTAGTTCCTGCTACATCTCGAAAGTTTTGACCATTAACAATAAGGCCGTCTAGTACAATGTCATTTGCAAGTTCGCAATTTTCTGGAATGCTTGAAAGTATATGCTCTCTATTTAAAGATTTAATAAAGCCGAGGCGTAAGCTTGTGTTAGAAAAAAGAGTATCCTTAGTATTAAAAGCGAGACCCCACATCGTATCTTTAGAGGAAATAAGTGGTAAGTTTTCTTTTTTGGCCGAGCTTATTTTATCCTCCGGTAACAAAGCTACATCAATCGTGGTATTTTTAATTAAGCTCACGGTATCAGAAATATCTTTACCGATAGTGAAAGAGATACCCGCTGGTACCGGTGCGTTTTCTCCATGATAATTTTCATTTTTTACGAGGTTTAAAGAGTTATAATGATCCCATCCATAACGAGTCTTTACACGAAAAGCACCATTGCCCAGTATGGTATTTGACTCGAGGCCATACTGACCGTTAGTTTGCTCAAAAAAAGCCTGGTTACAAGGCATCGTCGGCGGAGTAAGCAATAATTCAAGAAAATTTTCTACAGGGTATTCTAACTCGATTAGCAATGTGTGAGCATCTAACGCTGAAACTCCCAAAGACGATACGGGTGCTCCATTAAGGTGTATTTTTCGAGCATTTTTGATACAGTAAAGCGTATATGCCTTAGGTGAGTTTGTGTAACTATTTAATGCGCGCTGAAAACCAAAAACAAAATCGTGTGCAGTGACTGGCGTTTTTTCGCTATCGGACCAACATGCATCACCTCTCAAGTGAAAAGTATAAGTTAATCCATCGCTTGAAGATTCCCAGGAAAGCGCAACTCCTGAAACAATTTCTTCATTCATATTAAGGCGAACTAACCCCTCAAATATATTTTTAACAACAGTATTAGCGGAAGGGTCGGAACAGATTTGAGGATCTAGTGATCGAGGCTCTGAATCAAGATTATATTTTATTGTTTGATTCTCAGGTGCGTTTTTATCTTTTTTGCATCCTGAAATTGGCAAAATAAGTAGTAAGCACATAGTAATGGAAAAAACTTTTTTTTGCATAACGTCTCCTATATGTAAAACTTGTTTTAATCGATACGATTATAATATTATCACATTTTAATTTTTAATTTAATGGAATTTATAAATTTTTATTTAATAAAAAAGCATACAGAGATATTATTAATACTCCGTATGCTAAAGGGAGTTGAGAAGGGATTTAGCAAATGCTGTGGCGCCGCGAGGCGCCGAATGCCACGATAGGCATTCGGCAAACCAAAGCGCAACAAAGTTGGGCTTTGGTTTACAACGAAAATAAAAATTTATTTTCGTTGGCCTCGCGGCTTGAGCGGCTTCCCCTAAGAAAAGCGTCAAGGCAAGCAATAAATGACCAGCAAATTTATTTAAACATATAGTGGACGTTATCGAGCAAATCCTCCATGGCGTTTGTACACTTGAGTGCTTTTCGTTTCATTTTTTTAGGGTTTTGCATACAGCAGAACAAAAACCATCCCGCAGTCATCCCAAAGATTACTCCACAAAAAAAGTTTCTAATATGGCAAGTTTTTTTGTATTCGCTCATATTATATACCTCCAAAAATAAATTTATTGTTAGTAGTTTGTCCAAAAATTTTTATCTTAACAATGTTGGCGTCAAATTTTGTAGAGTTGTTAATTACGCATAAAAATAATATAATGACTCAAGAGGTGAAAAACTTTGAATGAATTAAATATAGTAATGGTGGAACCACAAATTCCACAAAATACCGGAAATGTTGCAAGAACGTGTGCAGCAACAGGAGCTCGATTACATTTAGTTGGACCAATGGGCTTCGAAATAGATGATAAAAAGTTAAAGCGTGCGGGTTTGGATTACTGGAACCTATTGGATATTACTATTTATAAAGATATAGATGCCTTTTTTGAAAAGAATAGTGGAGAATTTTTTTATTTTTCGACTAAAGCAAAAAATAAGCATACAGATTTAGTTTATCCGGAGAGATGCTATCTGCTTTTTGGAAAAGAAACAGCAGGTCTTGATGAACAGCTTTTACGCAATAATATGGAAAAAACCGTTCGAATTCCGATGATAAATCCAGCTCGAAGTTTAAATTTATCTAATGCTATAGCCATTGGTGTATATGAAGTTCTTCGGCAATGGGATTATCCGGAGCTGTTGTGTGAAGGGCAATTAACTTAATTTATGTATGCCCATATGGCCTCTTAGGTTCGGAAATTTTCATTTTGTTTTATGGTTGTATTTGGCTGTGCTTTTTGTGACGAACCCTCACAGTTGTATTGTTCAGAATAAATTTGAAAAAAATGATTGACAAAAAAGTTTGTGCGTGCTAATATAAAATACAGTTAGCTGGTGTAGCTCAGTTGGTAGAGCAGCTGATTTGTAATCAGCAGGTCGGGGGTTCAAGTCCGTCCACCAGCTCCATTATCATAATACGGGAGATTTCCAGAGCGGCCAAATGGGGCAGACTGTAAATCTGTTGTCTACGACTTCGGTGGTTCGAATCCACCATCTCCCACCAAAAAAAAGCATACTTTATGTGTGCTTTTTGTTTTATAAGTTTTTATCATGAAATATTTTAGCTTACAATAAAGGAGAATATATGCGTTATACTTACGAAACAGAAGGAACTTGTTCAAAAAAAATTTGTCTGGATATTGAAGATGATACTATTAAAGACGTAAAATTTATTGGTGGATGCAGCGGTAATACGCAAGGTATATCCTCCTTGGTGCGTGGTATGAAGGTGCAAGATGTGATAGAAAAATGTCAAGGAATCGATTGTGCAGGACGCGGAACATCTTGTCCAGACCAGTTGGCAAAGGCTTTACGGCAAGTGACATCTTGTTAACCGATTTGGGAGTACCTTATTTGATATCTTTTTGTGGGGGCTACTGCTAGGGCCGCGAGGCCAACGAAAATAAAAATTTATTTTCGTTGTGGTCCAAAGCCCAACATGGTTGCGCTTTGGACTGGCCGAATGCCTAAATAGGCATTCGGCGCCCCCCGCCACCCCGGCGTTTACCCCGGCAATCTTGCTGTATTCTAAGTCTATATGAGAAACTTAAAAAAATCAGAAAAAAAGGCTTGCAAATACATTTATTTAATGTTATAATAACAAACATTGGTGGTCGATTGGCCGTGGGGGTATAGCTCAGCTGGGAGAGCGCTTGAATGGCATTCAAGAGGTCAGCGGTTCGATCCCGCTTATCTCCACCAAGGTTTATGTTTGTTTTTAGCATGGGGGTATAGCTCAGCTGGGAGAGCACCTGCTTTGCAAGCAGGGGGTCAGCGGTTCGATCCCGCTTACCTCCACCATGGTTTAATTTTTTTATATGGGGATATAGCTCAGCTGGGAGAGCACCTGCTTTGCAAGCAGGGGGTCAGCGGTTCGATCCCGCTTATCTCCACCATATGGTTTGGTTCCTGTGTTGTGACACAGGAACCGTTTTTTTTAAGATTAAAAATAAGATATATTCCTAATATGATGAACTTTTCGCGATAGAATAACGACGATGCTCAGTTTAAAATATTTATAGGTGTACATGGTTATTATAAATAGCAGCAATCATATTAAAAGTTTTTTTATCGATAATTCCGTTGGGTTCCATATCTGCTAGCACCTGTAAAGTTTTAACGAGATTTACACTAGCCTCGTCATGTATACCAGTGATTGTAAAAGTACCCAGATTATTAAAGATTTGTGTCAGTACTTGAAGCATAGCGTGAATTACATTTAAATGAATTGGGCTTTCTCCGGCATTTATTTTAAATCCATATGAGGGAAAAAGTTGAAGAATATAAGATTCTTCTTCAAACTCGTAGAGCTTTTTATATACGACTGTAATTTGGGTCCAAGTATCAAAATCTACCACGCCGGTAACGGGCAAAGTAAACGTTTCTTGAAATCCAATTACGGCCTCGCGAGTTTGTTCAGAAAATATGCCGTCGGGAGTAACAGCAGGAACCGTATTGTAGTAATAGGAAATGAGACGCAGAAAGTGTTGTAAATTACGCACAGGTTCTCCGGGTCGCAAGATTGTTCTATTCATATTTTTATTTCTACCTTTCGTGTTATTGCGTATTTTTATCTCTCTGACCAACGCTTAAGGTATAACCTGGATACTGAGTGGGTTGAGGATTTTCGCCACTAATAACATCTAAGTAGGTGCCGCCGATGCTGTTCCACGTAGTTCTATCCACTGTGCCCGTCTCGCTTAGACCATATTGTTTTTGATATTGCAAAACAGCATTTCTAGTTGCCTCGTCGAAAGTACCAGTGACGTTTACTGGCGAAATGTTTTGGTCAACTGCGGCGATGTTATTAAGATATTGCTGTAAAGTTGTAACTTCTTCTCCAGTTGAGCCTAATCGTAAAGTTCTACCGCTAAAAGGTATAAAACGTTGATTGGTGACCCCACCCTCGAAGACCGTCGAGACAATTCCTCGAAAATTACGATAAATTTCATTCCAAGTGACGTCGTCTACTATGCCATTTTGAGGTAAGTTTTTGCTTTGCTGAAAAGCAATGACAGAGCGCTTTGTTGCGGGACCAAATATCCCATCTATCTCAACAGATGGAATATAGTCGTAAAACTCAGAAAGCACAGATAAAAAATATTGTAAAATAAATACTTTTTCTCCTCGATTACCTTCCGAAATTGCATCTGGATAAGTTAAATTAATACCAAACAAGCGCTGACCCTCTGACTCAAGTTCACCTAGCTTGTTTACAGCCACATACAAGTATGCAAGCCTATACCAGGTAGCTTTTCCTACAACGCCGTCTGGAGTTAAATTGAAAATCTCCTGAAAAATTCTAACAGAACGCTCAGTATCTTCTCCAAAAACACCATCGACTGGCGAAATTTTAGGAATTGCCGGATAATTTTGAGAAACACGATTAAGGGTACGCTGAACAACTACTACATAATCGCCAACAGAACCTCTTTGCAGAGGAAAACCAGGGTATGAAGACTTCAGTCCCATAACGGGAGCCTCTTGAACAATCTCGATATTGTTTCCGTAATAATATTTTAAAATATCAATTGAGCCGTAACCTTGCTGAGCTAAATTTTCGCTTCCCCATTGAGATAAACCGTTGCACGTGACCGTTGTGCCATTACAGTAAATCGCAGCGAGCGGCTCTGCAAACCCTATTCTACGTATGTAGTCATTGAAAAGCGTGTCGACTATTCTATCGATATTTTCAAAAATATTGCGCCCAGGAGTAAATGCCTGATCGAAGGCAGTGGAATTTGTAATATTAAAGGAGTACCCCTGACTAGGATAATACTCAAGGTACACACGGTTTAGTGCGAATGAGATTTGTGCGTAAATATTCGCGTAAATTGCAGACTCATCCCATGTGGGATAAATTTCGCTCGAGGCAACATTTTTTATGTAGTCTGGAAACGATACCGTAACATTCTGAGCGTTGCTACTTGGTGGTCCTAAGTGTACGGTTATGTAGCTCGGTACGTAAGGTGTGATAATTGGCATAATTTGGCCTCACTTTTATAGATTTTGTGCCGGAGTTGTTTGGCTAATAGATCGGTCTTCTGGTTTACTATTCTCCTCAAGTGGAATTAGCTCAACGTTCTGTACTGTCTGAGTATTTGCGAAAACTTGCACGTCCTTAATAGTTACACTATAGTACGATGGATGAGATATTTTGATGGTACACACGCTAAAAGGTTTTACCTCTGACGGACTTAACGAAAGTTCTACACCGGGTGTTTCAACTGAAATATTTGAAGTCATCCCGCTACTGTTGGTAGTGCGAAAACCTAAAAGTTTTGGTTTAGTCTCCTCATTTGATGTTACCGATACTTGTGCATTTTGAATGGGGATTTGCGCACGCGAAGTGTAGACATTCACCGTAATGTATCCCGTGGCCAAAAACAAGACCTCCTTAAAAGTTTATACATTAAATAATATATTTTCGACCGTGCGTTTATGCTGGAAATCTAATAAAATAAAGTAAACCCAAGCTGCATCTGCAACTTGGATTTTATCGT
Source organism: Acutalibacteraceae bacterium (assembly GCA_045540315.1). Taxonomy (GTDB): domain Bacteria; phylum Bacillota; class Clostridia; order Oscillospirales; family Acutalibacteraceae; genus CAG-557. Next base: position 44,018 of record JAZQHA010000053.1, read on the forward strand.
TATAGAGCTATTTAATTAATCATTTGTTTTATTTCTGCTAAAGAGCGCTTTCGAATTTCTTTGTTCTCTGCCCTGGTTACGTAAAATTTATTATCTCGGAAAGAGGAGAGTTGTAGTAGCAAATCCTGGCTATAAAGTGTTTCAAAAAGGCGTAAGTCTTCATAGCGCTTACAATATATATTTGAACGATATGTGTCATATAAAAATGGCGCTGTTGTAAATAATTTAAAATTAATTCTATTATCCATAGCGCTAAGCAGCATAGGTATAGTACCGCAGTATCCGGACTCGATGACAACGATATTATTTTCTGGAATAGAATTAAGAAGAGCCAATAAAGCATTTTTTAAATCCATATGTTTATTTAATACTGCCAATATTCGCTCTTTGCAAAAAGGAACGAAATCTCGAAAGTCCACATAACCGGTTTCCAGTGCCTCATAAATAGGCACACGCAAGTCATCATCTATATTTTCACAACGCGTCACTTCATGGAAAAATTTTCGGCTGATCAACCAAGGATATAAATGTTTTCGTTTTTTACTTTGATAGTATATGTATGGAAGAAGTGTATCCCTAAGTAAAAATACATAAGCGGTATCTTCGTCATAGCCAATCCAATTACAGTATTTTTTGAGTTCAATTAAAAACGGATTATCTGAACATATTGGCTGTACTCTGGCTTTTTGCTTTATATTTTTAAGCAACGCGGTAAGCTCATATTCTGAATCTTCGTAAACTAACTCTGGTAATTGCTCTTTGCAAATCAAGAAGGGTTTTTCATCGAATTTTTGCAATATATGACGCAACCTAGACAAACAAGAAAACCTGCTTTCAAGATGATTATTTAGATTTGTGTATCCTTCGTCCTCAAGATCATCAAGAAGTTTTAATATTTGTTTAACCTCATATATTTCTTTATTGGATAAGGGTTCGTTTTCGAATTTTAAAAGTTTTTGCGAGTAATATTTCTCGTGAAATGAAAGAAATCCCATTTTTACTCCTAAATAGTATTTTGGATAAAGTATATCACGATAGAGCCCGCGCAGGCAACGTCGCGCACTATATACTAGATAAAACTTTTTATTTCTGCCCACGCGGCTGAAGGTTAATGCGGTCCAGCGGCACGCTGGTCGTTATAAGGAGAGTTCGAGAGGGAACTCGAAATCCCTCTCGAAACGTTTTTGGTTACTTTTTTCGTTACAAAAAAGTAACGTAAAAAAACACATGTGGCTCTCGCTGTGCGGATTGAGAAAACTTATTATTTAGAGAAACAAGCTCACCAGCGGTACGGTCAATAGGCTGGCCAATGTCGTGATTAAAACTGTAGCGATTGCGTACTCATCGTAATTTTCATATTTTTTTGCAAAAATCGCAACAGACGTCATGGAAGGCAATGCGGAAAGAATAACAACTGTCTTTAGGATATCCTTTGCGACGGAAAAATTTCGCAATATGAGCCATATAGATATGGGAAAAATTATCATTTTAAATATTATGATGGTGTAGACCTCGAAACTTTTAAAATACTTTTTTACATCGGAATAACAGAACAATCCACCAATATAAATTAATGATAAAACCGGCGTCATTGCCCCAACTGGTTTTAAAATTACTTGTAGATTGGTTGGCAATTGTAGGTTTAAGATAAGACCAAAAAGTGATATAAAAATCGAAATCAGCGCGGGGTTAATAAACCTTTTTAAATTTTGCGAAACAGAAATTTTTACCTTGGAAGTTAATTTTATACCTAGCGTCCATAACATCAGCTGATCAACAATCATGCATAACGACATAAGTACACCACCACGGTCCGGAAATAGCGTTAAAATAAGCGGTATTCCCATAAAGCCTGCATTCGAAAAAGTAGCAAGTGCCTTATAGATATTTTCTTTTTGCTCCTCCAAGTGAAAAAATTTTACAATCAAACAATTTAAAAAATATAAAATTAAGAAACTAAACAAATAAATTACGAAAATAGGTAGTGCACTCAGCAAGTCATTTCGTGTAGGACCAGATAATATACTGCAAAAAATCATAACCGGAATGGTAATATTAAGGATAAATCTCGATATTGCATCCAGTGATGCCTCGTCGAAAATTTTATATTTGACACAAACAATACCGATACAAAAATAAATCGCAAAAACAAATAATTGCTGTATCACGACTGCGAATTGTTCCATAAAGTACTCCCCCATTTTCAAAAAGATAGGCCTTTTTAACGCAGAGATTAAAAAGGCCCAGCTAATTAAATATTACGTGCTTTTCTTCCTTTTTCTTGCAAATTGTAATAATAGGCCAAAACCTCACCGATATCGTAATCATCGCCAACAGCAGAAACATCTCTGTTGAGAATAAAGCTTTTGTCTTCTAGAACTTTTTTTGCATCTTTGTAAACATCCAAAATAATTTTTCTTAAAAGAAGTATATTCTTTACGCGCAAGTCCACCCACCCCACGTTTATCCACTTCTCTAAATGTTCACTTGTAATGGTTAAATCACAATCTTTATCTGGAAATAAGCTGTACTCACCAATATACAGCGTTTCGTCATCCGTTAGCACCGGTAAACCAAGAGATAACATTTCTCGCAAAATATTTTCATTGCACTCTAGGTTTTCTACAATTTTTTCCTGCAACTTTTCAATACTTATATTCTTAAGCGCAGTTATATTCGGGCAAGCATTTTTTATCATATAGAGCTCATAAAGCCTCTTGGCAACCGTAACACCTAAGTTTCCAGTTGCAATACTCGTAGCATTGTTTTGTTCCATTAACGTACGGATTTCTGCCTTTATTTTTTCTACCATAGCTTTTCCGGCAAAAGTTGGACTTAACATGCCGGAGTCCATATAGTTTAGTATATTTTTTTTTGATTTTCCACAAATGTCTTCCATAGCAGCGTTAGCTACCTCTTCTTTAGTTATAGCTTCCATTTGACCGATTGAAGTAAGCGCAGATAACTCATAAAGAGAATAAACATGGTTTTCTCCAGCTCGAACAACAGGAAATTCTAAATACTCGTTACTTCTGCCCTTTGAATATGTAAGTTTGTCTCCAAAGTTTAGCTGCAACTTAAGCGGCTTATTTATTTTTTTGATTAGTCCCACATCAGTTTCAATTGGCTCAAATTTTGTACAGTCGTAGCCAACAAATGTAGATGGTATCAAAAGGCTAATATTAAGATGTGTCGTGTGAGATAAATTCCATAACAATTGATGCAAAACACCAGCTGCAGAAATTTTACCCATTAACGCAAAAGATAACGATGAACGTGGAGTATCGCCGTGCGTATAGGGCATATTCATACCCATTCCGCCAAGACCGGTTGTAGAGACTTTTAAATATTTGTTTACATTAAAGTCTTCCATCACTAATTTAAGCGAGTATACAAAGTTTATAGCTTTGGGCACAAAGTCGTTTAGTAAAATTTCCGCAGAAGTATTTAAATCTATATTTGCGTTTGAATTTACTTTACTCAAAATCAGTTCGGGCTTGTAATGATTTCCCAACACAGTCCCAGAGTTTATCGCGTCAATAATTATGTCGGGCTGCCACTTTTGAACCAGCTTATATAATGTTGACTTTTTTATTACCTCTGGGCCCAAGTCCGAGTAGAAAAATTTTAGTAGTTCATTTTTATTTTTTAGTTGTTCCTCAATTGAAGTAAGTTTATTAAATTTAAATGGAAGAAAGACGTCACCGTACGAAGGAATTAACTCGATATCTCTGCAATATTTAGCAAAGTATTCACAACAATAGTCTGATTCTAATTTTGTCAAATTATGTAAAATGATTCGTTCCGGCTTATGCTCGATTATTCTTTTTGTTATCGCTTTACCGATTTGTCCTACGCCTAGAACTAAAACTGTTTTCATGCCAAGTCCTCCCAAAAGTTTTTAAAATATAGTGAAAAATATAATCTTAAACTTTTTCTAACTAAAAACAGCAAGTGAAAATCAAAAGTGTAAAAAATTCACTTTATTTTTATGTTATTACTACTTTTGGCAATATTTTGTAGAATCCTGTCGATAGATTAAAATTCTTTTCGATAACCTATCTTGAAAAAACAAATATCAGCATGCATCTTGTTTAACAAAAAAACGCAGGGTACATTAGATTATTTGTATCAAAGCGCGAAAATAAAATTATTCCTTGACTTTTATTTGCATGCATATTAAAATTAATACAAAGTTAAAAGTCGCGGAGTGGAGCAGCTCGGTAGCTCGTCGGGCTCATAACCCGAAGGTCGTTGGTTCAAATCCAGCCTCCGCAACCAGCGCGTAATCGCGCAAAACGATTCGCGCGCATAGATTGAACTTAAAATTCAACCCTATGCACGCGCATTTGTTTTTTTATCAACATTTATATAAGTGCCGGTGTGTCGGAATTGGCAGACGAGACAGACTCAAAATCTGTTATCCGCAAGGGTGTGTGGGTTCAAGTCCCACCACCGGTACCACTGTGGGTAGTTATAAGGGACTTGAGATTTCTTATAACTACTTTTAATATTTAGGTCCCCAAGAGTCAGATTGTTTTAACAGGCAATCTGCTCTTTTTTTGTGCGTCCAAAAGATTTTTTGTAACTGTCTCTCTCTGAACGACTCAATTTCGGAATCTGCACTTGTCCTATCATCTTGTAATAAATTTCAACTCGTTGTATTGTCTCTCCAAAGACTTTCTCTTTATGGTGTACAATACTTAAAACTCGGTTGCAAACTGTACAATATTTGAAATATCATTTTTGATTAAGTAATCCAGTGCGTCGACTCTGACATGATGTGTCTTTTTACAAAGGCCATTGCCTGCTCGATTATTTTTTACATTTGTTGCACTTAGCTTGACAATTTGCCTAAAACATAAAATTATTAAGCAAATTAATAATTCACTGAGTTTTGTTTTTTATAGATGCCAATGGATTTGACGATACTGCTTTTTCTATTTGCTTATTTGAGGTATGTGTGTATATCTCGGTTGTTCCGAGGTTTGAGTGGCCTAGGATGTCTTTTAGTATTCGAATATCGACGTCACCATGCTGATACATTAGCGTTGCAGCGGTATGTCGCAATTTATGTACAGAGTAGCCTTGATTGTCTAGTTCAATATGTTTAAGATATTTCTTTACAATGTATTGGACTGTTTTAGGGCTAATTCTTTTATTAAATTTGCTGATGAATAGGGCGTTTCTATCTTTTAAATTATTTTTAGGTCTAACTTTTAGGTATTGCTCAAGAGCAGATAAACAAGCGTCATTTAAATATATAATACGTTCTTTATTTCCCTTACCTGTTAGTTTTAGAGTGTTGTCGCTTTTGACGTCTGAGAGGTTAATTCCGACGAGTTCTGAAAGTCGCATACCACAGTTTAAAAATAATGTTAATATGCAATAGTCTCGTTCTTTGTATGGGCCGTTAACACATTTTAAAAGGTCTATACTTTGTTCTAAGGTTAGGAATTTGGGTAGCGAGGATTTGCGTTTTGGCATATCCAATTCGATGGTAGGATCTTTTTCCAAAAGACCTACTTTACTTGTTAAATAATTAAAGAAAGAGCGTAAACTTGAGATTTTTCGAGCTCTAGTAGCGGCATTATTTTTTCGTTCAACTAATAGGTAATTTAGATAGTCATATAAGTCTGTCAAGGTAATGCTTTTTATCAAATCAATGTCAATATCATTTATATTAATTTCTTCGAACAAAACATTTTCCGGAACTAATTTTTTTGAGTATTTTATATATCGAAAAAAAGTTCGTAAGTCGATATAATATTCATCAACGGTTTTTAGCGACTTACCTTTTACAGTTTGCATATACCCCAGAAAGTCTATTATAACTCTTGGTGCTTCAAGTAAAATTGATGATTTCATATTATTAAGGATGCTCCTTTGACCGAATGATAGTCACAAATAATGAATGTATAAATTACAAATTTAAAATTTACGATATTTAATCACCTATATTTTTATTGTAACGAAGCATAATTTGTGTTTCAAGCAAAATTATTATGATGATAATGCAACTCGAGCTGGCCGAAGGAGCACGATTGGAAATCGTGTAAACCGTTAAAGCGGTTTCTGGGGTTCGAATCCCCATCTCTCCGCCAATTTTGTAGTCCCTGTAAATGGACTGTTTTTTGTACTGTTTATTTGAAAGTATTTTTAAGATAAAAGCCACGCAATAAACCCGGGACCGCACTATATCGCGCGGTCCCGGGCCTTAAATTTTTCTACATACTTTCCGGTACACTAATTTTAAACATGGTTAAAATGTTACTAATTACTATTTTTACACATAAACAAAGGTTGATACGAGCGAACATTAAACTTTTGTCATCACACTTAACTCGACATGTATTATAAAACTTATGAAACAACGTCGCAAGAGTAATAACATATCGGGTAATTCTTGCCGGATCATAACTTTTGGCCGACTCGATAATTTCGCTTGTGTACATTGATAAGTGTCGAATTAAATCTTTTTCTTCACTTGAATTCAGCAAAAACAGCTCGTCATTCGAGCACTCGCGAGGCTTAATATTTTCTTTTTCGAGCGCTTTTAGGATACTACAAATACGGGCATGTGCGTACTGTACGTAATATACTGGATTTTGCGCATCCTCTTTGACTGCTAAGTCAAGGTCAAAATCCATCTGAGAGTTGGCCTCGCGCATATTAAAAAGAAAACGAGCTGCGTCAACAGGAACTTCATCGAGTAAGTCTGCCAATTGAATTGCTTTGCCGGTTCGTTTACTCATTCGAACAACCTGACCGTCTTTTACGAGCTTAACAAGCTGCATTAATATAACATCCAAGTTATCGCCGTTAAGACCAATTGCATTCATAGAGCCTTTCATTCTGGCAACGTGACCATGATGGTCGGCACCCCAAATATCAATGCACAAGTCAAAACCACGCTTTACAAACTTATTTCTGTGATAAGCTATGTCTGCCGCAAAATACGTTGGATTTCCATTCTTACGAACTAGAACTTCATCTTTTTCAGCGCCAAACTCAGTAGCCTTGTACCAAACTGCCCCGTCTAACTCATAAGTCAAACCGTTTTTATTTAAGATATCAATAGTCTCGGTAATTTCGCCATTATTATGCAAATCACTCTCATGAAACCAGCGGTCAAAGGTAATCTTGTACTTTTCAAGGTCAGCTTTCATTTTGTTTATATTTTTAGGCAAAGCAAAATCAATTAAAGCTTTTTGTCTAATTTCTGGGGCTACATTCAAGTAGCTGTCGCCGTTGATGTCAATAAACTCTTGAGCTAAGTCCTTAATGTCCTCTCCATGATAGCTATCCTCAGGCAACGGATGATTCTCTTCGCCATCTAAAATCTGAAGATATCTTACCTCGAGCGAGGCACCAAACTTCTCAATTTGATTACCTGCATCATTAATATAAAACTCTCTTGCAACGTTATAGCCTGCTACATCCATTACAGCCGCAAGACAGTCTCCCAACGCACCACCTCTGGCGTTACCCATATGCATAGGGCCAGTTGGGTTTGCAGAAACAAACTCCACCATTACCTTTTTGTTTTGACCAAACTCACTGCGACCATAATTTTCTTTGAGCGCAAGAACATCCGCTACAATAGCCGCATAAAAATCTCGAGAAAGAAAAAAATTTATAAATCCAGGGCCAGCTATCTCTACTTTCTCAAAAAATGTACCGTTCAATTTTAGATTCTCACAAATAAGTTTAGCGATTTGCTGTGGAGCTAATTTAAACTTTTTTGCATTTACCATTGCAATATTAGTAGAAAAGTCGCCATTTTTATTATCTGCCGGGACCTCTACATTAAATTTTACAAGTTCGTCAATAGTCGGTAAAGCACCAGTCTTAGTAGCCTTCGACAGTGCATCTGTGAGCAGTTCCTTTAATTCTTTAACTGTGTTTAGTACTAGTTTAGACATCAGATTTCTCCTTTACAGTTATTATAACTTTATTATCACTCAAAATATTGCCACCAACATCAAGCGAATAAATAAGCGCTATTTGACAACTATTTTCAGCTATATCAAGTGTAATTTCGCGAGCAAAAACTCCCATCTCAATATTACCAAATTCAGTTTTATAAATACAAGTACGATGGAGATCTTTTTCAAAAACTAAGTCACTTGAAAAAGCGCCACCTTGTGAAATAGTAACTTTACTGGTGCTATCTACAAAAATAGTGGAGTGCATTTTTTGTCCGTCGGCATCCGTCTCATAAGTCAATCTAACCGTACCATTTTTTAGCTCATAAGAGCACGGTGCAGATGTTCGAGATGTTTCAGTTTGTCCATCAACAGTTTGTTGACTCGTAATATAAATAAAAAATTTTTTACTCATGCTAACTTAATTTTTCGGTCGCGATGGCATACTTTTCTATGTCCACCATTTTCACGTTTTGCTTTAAATTTTGTTTTAAGAATAGTCCAGCAGTTCTCGAGAAGCTATTAACGGTATCACTAACATAAAATGTACAACATCCTTGCGTCTGTCGGTTAGATAAATTCTCGGAAAAATTCAAGGCATTGGCCGCAAAAATAGCCGCTTCTTTTCCAGAGTCAATCAGCTTAACCTCTGGTCCAACCACTTTGGAAATGATATCGCTAATAATTGGATAATGCGTGCATCCTAAAATTAGCGTATCAATTTTTTTATCACGGAAAACCGAAAGATATTTCTCCGCGATGATAAGACTTGCCTTGTTATCTTTCTCGATGAAACCGTTCTCCACAAGCGGCACAAATAAAGGACAATCCTGCTCCACAATTTGAAAATTAGGATTTATCTTAAGGAGCTCACGTTTATACGAACCACTTTTTATCGTCGCAGTGGTACCAATGATTCCAATTCGGTTATTTCTGGTAGCACTGGCAGCGGCGGCAGCCGTCGGTGAGACAACCCCAGTAAACGGTACATCAATGCTTACATTACTGTCGTCGAGAATTGAGCTTACCGTACCACACGCTGCTAAAATCATTTTTACGTCCAGCGATTTCAAAAACTCGATGTCTTGAAGAGCATATTTTAAAATGGTTTGATGACTTTTATCTCCATAAGGCACTCGACCGGTGTCGCCAAAATAAATAATGTTTTCATTTGGCAACACTTTGAGTAACTCCTTAACCGCCGTTAGCCCACCAAGACCTGAGTCGAATACGCCAATGGGTTTATCGTTCATTCAAATTTGACCTTTCAAAAGCAAGATTAATCAACCTGTCAATTAACTCAGCAAAAGGGATACCTGTTTTTTCGAAGAGTTTAGAATACATGCTAATTGAAGTAAAGCCAGGGAAAGTATTAGGTTCGTTTAGATAAATCTCATTAGTGTCATTTTGCACAAAAAAATCGATCCTTGCGAGACCGCTACAGCCCATAATTTTATAGGCCTCAATTGCTGTTTTTTGAATTTTTTCTGCGATATCGTCGCTAATATGTGCCGGGATGTATAAGTTAGAGTCACTTACATACTTGGCCTCGTAGTCATAAAATTCATTAGCCGGTGCAATTTCCCCACAAATAGAAGCAATTGGATCATCGTTTCCAAGAATAGCACATTCGACTTCTTGACCCACAATTGTTTCTTCAACTAAAATCCGACTATCTTCTCGCATAGCTACCTCAATAGCCTTAGCTAACTCAGCACGATTATTTGCTTTACTTACACCGACCGAAGAGCCAGCATTAGATGGCTTAACAAAAAGCGGATAGTTTGGTAACGTGTTTTCTATATACTCGAGGCATCTATCTTTGTTTGCTTTAAAGTCACTAGCCGTCACAAATGCGAATTTAGCTTTTTTTATGCCAGCATGACTCAAAATAATATTAGTATCAATTTTGTCCATGCAAGTAGCCGAGGAAAGTAAGTCACAGCCAACAAACGGAATTTTTGCCAATTGAAAAAGTCCCTGAATTGTACCATCTTCACCGTTTTTGCCGTGTAAAACGGGAATAACCACATCAAGATGAATTATCGAACATTTTTCATCTTCTATAACTATCAAGCCGTTTATCGAGGTGTCTGGTGAAATAAATGCCTTTTTCTTATTTTGAGTGTCCTTTTCCCAATCACCGTTAGAGATTTTAGCAACATCACCTGTGTAGTAAAACCATTCGCCCGCTTTTGTAATTCCAATTAACACAACTTCATACTTTGCTTTTGAAATATTTTCTATTATCGCGGTAGCTGAGCGCCGAGAAACTTCGTGCTCTGAAGATGCTCCTCCAAAAATAATTCCAACTGTTTTTTTGTTCATAGAGTCCTCCTAGAAATATGGTAGTCAAAAAAGTACTGATACTAACTTAATATTATCATATGGCTAAAAATGGTGCAAATTTTCTTTGTCGTGAAGCTATGCGCGAATAATAAGCAGCGGTTACTATGAACTTTTTCAAAAGAAGGCCCCAAAATGATAATAATACAGCCGTTTGGAATATGTAGTGTTAGTTAGAGTAAAAACCTAAAATAAAGAGAAAAACAAAGCATATAACAGAAAAACGCTGATTTGGGTTTAAAAGAAGCAAAAACTAGACTTTATTTGACTTTGACCTTGAGTTTTGTGAGGGTTATATTTAAAAACAAGGTCAAAGAAAGTTAAAGTTTAATCTTAAAAAGGAGATGAGTTGGTTGAGAATAAGCGATGAGGTCGCGAAATATTTGCTGGCATTGTTAGAAGAGTCGCAAGGAGACATACAGATTCAGCGTAACGAGCTTGCAAATAATATCGGCTGCGTGCCAAGTCAAATAAATTACGTGATAACTTCAAGATTTACGCCAGAGCATGGATATATCGTGGAGAGTCGGCGAGGTGGGGGAGGATACATTCGAATTACCCGCATAAAAACCGAAAAAAGTACAGCAATTATGAATATAATAAATGCAATAGGCTCAAAATTGGACGCGCTTTCGGCGGAAATGATTATTGAAAGCTTGGTTCAACGGGGAATAATCTCGGAAGACACCAGCAAGTTAATGTTGAGTGCGATTTCTGATAGAGTTTACTCGGATATACCAGTAAATTTGCGTTGTATTTTACGCGCTTCAATTTTAAAAAATATGCTACTAACTCAAGTTTAAGGGGGAAGAAATATGTTGTGTCAATCATGTGGCAAAAATCAAGCCAATACGCACATAAAGAGAATTATAAACGGTGAGTTAACCGAATATGTGTTGTGCGAAAAGTGTGCGGCTAAAATGGGGTACTCGAATATCTTTGAGGGGTTTGGCTTCGATTTTGATAATCTATTAGGAAGCTTTTTTGCAAACAACGAACCTAAACTTATGCCTCAAATTAATAAACGTTGCGACTTTTGTGGTGCCTCTTTTGAGGATATATCTAGCTCTGGTAAAGTAGGCTGCGCCAAGTGCTATGAGGTGTTTTTTGAGCAACTTATGCCATCGATAAAAAGAATTCACGGCAATATTAAACACTCTGGTAAATATGCCTCCGCTGTTGGTGAGGAAAACTTAATTAAAAATCAGATTCAAACTCTTAATGAGCGCATGAAAGTGGCCATAAATGAACAGAACTTTGAGGAGGCTGCAAAAATTCGTGATGAGTTAAAAGTTTTGAAGGAAAAGGAGGGACCTGCTCATGAGTAAGTGGTACGAAAAGGCCGGAGAATACAGCGATGTTGCAATTAGTACGCGAATTCGTTTTGCGAGAAATATTTCAAAGTATCCGTTCCCGTGCAAACTAAACTCTAGCATGAAACAAGCAGTGATAAATGATTTACAAGCAGCTTTGTCGACCTCAGACTTTGAGCCTTATCAATTTAGTTGTATTGGTACCTCAGAGGTTAATCCAGTTGATTTAAAAAGCCTTGTGGAGTGCCATTTGGTAAGTCCTGACTTTATAAAATCAGATAAGTTTAAGGCTGTGTTTTTATCAAATGCTAATGATGTGAGCATAATGGTGAATGAGGAGGACCACGTTCGACTACAGGTTATGCATGAAGGACTCGCGCTAGACGAAACGTACGCTTGTGCAGATGCAATTGATACTAAATTAGACCAGTCACTAAATTTTGCCTTTAGCGAGCAGTTAGGCTACTTAACGCAATGTCCAACAAATTTGGGTACTGGCATGCGAGCTTCTGTAATGCTTCATTTACCGGCCTTGCGAAGGTATGGCATGATAGAGAAAATTTCCTCAAGTTTGATAAAGTTAGGCTTAACCATTCGCGGCCTATATGGTGAGGGTTCGGAGCCCAAGGGCGACATTTACCAAATTTCTAACCAAGTTACATTGGGAATCTCTGAGAAAACTGCGCTAAAAAACTTAAATGATATAACTTTGCAAATAATAACTCAAGAGAGGAATTGCCGTGAAAAATTAGCTAAAAATATTCAGGTGATAGATTCAATTGGGCGTGCAGTAGGAATTTTAAAAAGTGCAAAATTGTTGTCAAATGACGAGTTTATGATGTTGATTTCAAAAGTAAGGCTTGGCCTTGCAATGGGACTTGTGACAGGAATTTCGTACGATATTTTAAATGAAATTACAGTTAGAGTACAGCCGTGTACGTTGATGAAAAATACTGAGAATGCGCTCTCAGCAGAGCAACGAGACCAAAAAAGAGCGGCTTTATTAAACGAGTATTTTAGTTGCGTGCAGCTGATGTAGCCAAGGAGGACAATATTATGTATAGATTTAGCGGTTTTACCGAGAAGGCCAATAACGCAATGAACCTTGCAATTTCCGGCGCCGAGGAGTTGGGACATACTTACATTGGTAGCGAGCACATTTTGTTGGGGCTCCTAAAAGAAGGTTCGGGAGTTGCATCAGTTGTTCTCGATGAGCTTGGTGTTTTTGCGGCCGACCTCGACTCTTTACTTAAAAACGAGATAGGGTCTGGTATTCCAAGTTCCTTGAGCACTGCAGATTTCACTCCAAGGACGAAAAGAGTTCTTCAAAATGCAGTTGTTCAAGCGGCTGGCTTAGGGCATAATTACGTCGGTACAGAGCACTTGTTATTGGCGCTCATTGGCGAGTCAGATAGCTATGCCGTGCGTTTTTTGAATGAGTTGGGAACTAACACAAGAAGCATATTAAATAAATTAAATGAAACATTTGGTGAGCACCCCAGCGAGCAGACCATGTACGGGATGATGGGTGAGTCATTTTCTAGTGGTATGAGCGCTAGTGGCAGCTCGACTAAATCAAAGACTAAAATTTTAGATCAATTCGGTCGAGATTTAACTCAGCTGGCACAAAATGGTGCAATTGACCCGGTTATTGGCCGACAAAACGAAATTGAACGCGTTATTCAAATTCTCTCGCGCAGAACGAAAAACAACCCTTGCTTAATTGGTGAGCCTGGTGTCGGGAAAACTGCAGTTGCGGAAGGGTTAGCGTTAAAAATTGTTTCTGGTGATGTTCCAGAGCTTTTAAAAGGTAAACGCGTTGTATCACTAGACCTGACTAGCATGATTGCTGGTACAAAGTATCGTGGCGACTTTGAGGACCGCATTAAAAATGCTATGGAGGAAGTCAAAAAGGCCGGCAATGTAATTTTGTTCATCGATGAAATGCATACGCTTGTTGGCGCTGGTTCAGCTGAGGGTTCAGCGGATGCTGCAAATATTCTCAAACCAAGTCTTGCACGCGGTGATTTTCAAGTAATTGGAGCGACGACAATAAAAGAATATCGCAAACACATCGAGAAAGATGCGGCCCTTGAACGAAGATTTCAGCCGGTGACGGTGGGGGAGCCTAGCGAAGAGGAAGCTATACAGATTTTAACTGGCCTGCGTGACCGCTATGAGGCGCACCACAAAGTGAAAATTACCGATGAGGCTATAGTTGCGGCGGTGAGATTATCCTCAAGATACATTACGGATAGATTCTTACCGGACAAGGCAATAGATTTAGTCGACGAAGCGGCATCCAGAGTTAGGTTACGCGCCTACACGGTGCCGGATAATTTGCAAGAGCTTGAAAACAAAATTAAAGATTTGGACAAAGAAAAATCGGCGGCTATAAACGAGCAAAACTTTGAAAGAGCTGCGCAATTACGCGATGAAGAAAAAGTGCTTCGAAAAACTTTAGAGGAAAAACGTAAAGAATGGCAGAGTCAGCACGAAAACACGAATGGTGAGGTAACCGAAGAAGATATTGCGTATATTGTGTCAAATTGGAGCGGAGTTCCTGTAGTGCAGTTAACTCAGGCTGAGAGTGAGCGTCTTTTAAATATGGAATCCATTCTACAAGAGAGGATTATCGGGCAAAATGAGGCTGTTGAGCAGGTTGCCAAGGCAATTCGTCGTAGTCGCGTTGGCCTTAAGGACCCTAAGCGTCCGATTGGCTCGTTTATTTTCCTTGGACCTACGGGTGTGGGGAAGACTGAGCTTTGTAAGGCTTTGGCGCAAACAATGTTCGGTGATGAAAATGCGATGATTCGATTTGATATGTCCGAGTATATGGAGAAGCACACCGCCTCAAAGCTTATTGGCTCACCTCCGGGATATGTAGGGTACGATGAGGGTGGACAGTTAACAGAGCAAGTTCGTAGAAAACCATACTCTGTGGTACTTTTTGATGAGATTGAGAAGGCTCACTCGGATATGTTTAACATGTTATTGCAAATACTTGAGGACGGCCACGTAACCGATTCGCAAGGTCGCAAGGTTGATTTTCGAAATACGATTATCATTATGACATCGAACGTGGGAGCGCGTCTAATTACCGAAAAACAAACCAATTTAGGGTTCTCCATAAGTAGCAATAAGGAGACAGATAAAGAAAAACTTCGCGAAACCGTCTTGGAAGAGCTAAAAAAAGTATTTAAGCCAGAGTTTTTAAATCGTGTGGATGATACAATTGTGTTTAACAAGCTAACAAGCGAGGACATAAAACACATTGCGAAAAATATGCTCAAAAACGTCAAGTCCCGCGCTCAAGCATTGGAAATTGAGGTCGATTTCTCAGACAAAGCTGTTGATGTAATATCAGATGAAGGCTTTGACCCTGTATACGGAGCAAGACCGTTAAGACGTGCGATTCAGTCTAAAATTGAGGATAAATTATCTGAAGAGTTGCTCAAAGGTGCGGTTAAATCTGGCGAAAAAATTGAATGTATTTACGATGAGGATAAAAAGCAATTCGTCTTTAAAATTTTAGAAGCAACATCTGCAACAGTTTAAATCGGTTAAGTATTTTAGCGAAATATATGCTATAATGTAAATAAAATGCGAATTATAACTTTTATTGGAGAAAAAATTTATGCTTCTTAAGTCTAACTTACTTGATTCAAATATATATGTTTCGTTTATATTAAGACAACTTGTTCCGGCTGTATTGATATTTTTTGTTGGATGGTTTTTGGCTGGTAAGTTTACCAAAATCATAAAAAATACAATGATAAAATATAAACTTGATGAAAGCATAGTATCTTTTTCAAGTTCTTTGTTGAAAGTTATTTTTCGCAGTATAATTATCTTGATGGTAGTGGCTTGTTTCGGCGTAAATATTTCATCAATTATTACTACGATTGGAGCGGCACTTGTTACTGTAGGTTTAGCGCTAAAAGATAATTTATCCAATGCTGCTAGCGGAGTAATTATTGTTACAAATAAACCCTTTAAAATCGGAGATACTCTCGAGACAAAAGATGTAAAAGGTCGTGTAACAAAAATTGAAATGCTTTTTACGACACTTACCACACCAGATAACAAGGAAATTGTTATTCCGAATTCAACGCTTACATCTAACTACATTATAAACTCAACATCTAAGAATACCCGTCGCATAGATATTTCGTTGCCGGTTAAAAAGTCTACTAAGTTTTTAGACGTTCAGCCAATGATTGACCGGTTAATACAAACTCAAGAAAGTGTTTTAGCGACACCCGCTCCCAGCGTGGAAATTGAAAGCTTTGATGAGGAAACAGTCAACATTTTAGTTAGCGTTTGGTGTGAAGCAAAAGATTATGATAATCTTGACAAAACTCTACGTAAAGATATAAAAAAAGAGCTTGACACAAACAATATTGATTTTTAGAAGGAGAATTTTATAGTGGAATTTGATGCATTTACAGCCGGCGTAGAGCTAGGTGGTTTGCGTAGCACCAGTGATATTAAACTATTGATTTGCTATATGTTAGCAAGTATTAACCAACCTTTTTCTAAAGATGATATTTTATTTGTACTGCAAGAAAATGGTTTGGCGAATTATTTTGAGATAAATAGTGCTTTTGCGGATCTTGTCAATAACGGTAATATTCGTAACGACACGACCGAACCTTCAAAATACGTCATAACAGATGCGGGAAAAATGATTGCTACGCAACTAACGACAGCGTTGCCAATTTCAGTTCGCGAAAAAGCAGTAGCCGCTGCGCTTAGTCTTTTAGCTAAAATTAAACGTGAAAAAGAAAACAAGGTTTCTATAACTCAATGTCCAACAGGTTATTCGGTTAACTGCAATATATCTGGTGGTCAAGGCTTGGAGCTTTTGAGTTTGAATATTGTTGTACCAGATAGTATGCAAGCAGAACTTGTTAAACGGAATTTTCAAAATGAGCCAAATTTAATTTATTCTTGTTTGTTGGCGCTGTTAACGAAGAATACCGATTTAGTTAAAAATGCGCTGGAAAATTTTCAGTAAAACGAATTTAGTCGGCTCGTACATATGGTTTTGCTGTATGTATGAGCCGTAAAAATCTAAGTTTATAATTATACAAAATAATAGTTTTGTATAATTAATGGCGTTAAAATAATTTTTATCCTAAACCAACTAACCTCTACTCATAGTTTCTGGCGGTCGTTCATTTTTCTTAGAGTTAACAAAAAGAAGAATGCGTGGTGGCTGGTAAAATAGCATTTAGCCAAACACGTGTTTTGTTATTTACACTTTTATTGTTCTAGCTTGAACTTCCACATTGACATAATTGCGTGTTTGTATTATAATGATTACATTATTTTTAGAAAGAAACTAGAAGGTGGCCAGAAAAATGAATAAACAAACATTGCTAACAGATGAAGGATTAAAAAATCTAGAAAATGAACTCGAAGAGCTAAAGACAGTAAAACGCAAAGAAATTGCTGAGAAAATTAAGGTTGCGTTATCATTTGGAGACTTATCTGAAAACAGCGAGTACGATGAGGCCAAAAACGAGCAGGCTATTGTTGAGGCACGGATTGCAGCGATAGAAAATATGCTCAAAGACGTTCAAATCATCGATGAAAAAAAGCTAGGCACAAAAGTTATTCATATTGGCTCTAAGGTTAAGCTGCGTGATATTGAATTCGATGATATTTGTGAATATAAAATTGTTGGCTCGAGTGAAGCAGATCCTGTAAACGGGAAAATATCGGACGAATCGCCCGTTGGTAAAGGACTAATTGGACATAAGGTAGGCCAAAAGGTGGAAATCGAAACCCCAGCTGGTTCAATGTCTTATGAGATTTTAGAAATTTCTAAGTAAATTTACTTACGGGCAGGCTAAAAAGTTGCTGCCCGTGATTTTTTGTTAATAAAAAGGAGCATAAAAATGGCTGAAAATAATGAAAACTTAAACATTCAAGGTGAGCAGGAACAAGACATCAAGGAACTGTTAAAAATTCGTCGAGATAAATTAAGCTACTTGCAGCAAAATAACAAAGACCCTTTTGAGATTACGGTTTGCAATCGTGATACATATAACAAGCAAATCGTTGAAAACTTTGAAGAACTCGAAAATAAGGACGTCTGCATTGCTGGCCGTATTATGAGTTGGCGCGATATGGGCAAAGCCTGCTTTATGGATGTTCACGACAACACAGGTCGTATGCAAGTTTACATCAAAATTAATGATATTGGCGAGGACTTTTATAACGAGCTGTCTAAATGGGATATCGGCGACATCATCAGCGTAGAGGGTTTTGTTTTTAAAACTCGTCGTGGTGAGATTTCTGTTCATGCTAAAAAGTTAACGCTATTGTCAAAGTCTTTGCTACCGTTGCCGGACAAGTTTCACGGCCTCAAGGACACAGACTTAAGATACCGTCAGCGCTATGTTGACTTAATTATGAATCCGGATGTTAAAGATACATTCGTAAAACGAAGCACTATAATCCGTACAATTCGTAAGTATCTCGATGACAAAGGATTCATCGAGGTTGAGACTCCAATTTTAAACACCATTGCAGGTGGCGCTGCTGCTAGACCATTTATTACTCACCATAATACACTCGATTTAGACTTGTTTTTACGTATTGCTCCGGAGTTGTACCTAAAGAGATTGATTGTTGGGGGTATGGAGAAAGTCTATGAAATTGGACGTCTATTTCGCAACGAGGGAATGGATATTAAGCACAACCCGGAATTTACATCTATCGAACTGTATGAGGCTTATGTTGACTACAACGCGATGATGGAGCATACCGAAAATATCATTAACGCGTGTGCAAAGGCTGTTTGTGACTCAGATGTTATTACTTATCAGGGTGAGAAAATAAACCTTTGCAAGCCGTTTAAGCGCATTACAATGATTGATGCGGTTAAAGAAGCTACCGGCGTTGATTTTGGTTCTTTTATGGGCGACGACGCTAAAGCAATGGAAGTTGCTAAGCAATTTGGTTTTGAAACAGGTGGTAAAAATACTTGGGGTGATATTTTAAACCTAACTTTCGAAGAAAAAGTAGAAGAGACCTTAGTACAACCCACGTTTATCTATGATTATCCTGTGGAGGTCTCCCCTCTTACCAAGCGCAAAAAGGACAACCCTCGTCTTGTGGAGCGTTTTGAGTTATTTATAACACGCCGCGAGATGGCTAATGCATACTCTGAGCTAAATGACCCAATTGACCAACGCGAAAGATTTTTGCATCAGATGGCACTTCGTGAGGCTGGCGATGATGAAGCAAATTTAATTGATGAAGATTTTATAAACGCTCTTGAGTATGGCATGGCGCCAACCGGAGGTCTCGGTATAGGCATTGACCGTTTAGTTATGCTCCTCACAGATAGTGCGTCAATTCGCGATGTTTTGCTTTTCCCAACTATGAAACCTTTATTGTAATGCGTATTTAATATTAGTCCGTTTGTTATTTATTTGTAAGTACCATATTTGATATTTTTTTCGAGTTTAGCCGCCGCGGCCGCGAGGCCAAAGAAAATAAATATTTATTTTCTTTGTGGCCCCAAACTCAACGTTGTTGAGCTTGGGGCTAGCCGAATGCCATGAAAGGTCATTCGGCGCCTCGCGGCGCGTATTTGACGGTCTCGTTTATGTCTAAGTATTTGTACTGCCTAGCGCCGAAATTTAAAGATTTATAAAGAGGGGTACCGTGACATCATATAATAAAAAAAGAACAATAGTTATTACAAGCGTTTTCGTAATTTTTACAGGACTTATTATTATGTGGACACTTTGGGCCAACACCGCTTTAGAGCTTACTACGCATACAGTTGTTAGTTCGCGGCTTCCTGCGTCTTTTGATGGTTATCGCATTGCGCACATTTCTGACTTACATAATGCAGAGATGGGCCAAAATAATAATAAGCTTTTAAAAATGCTAAGTGATGCGCAACCGGATATAATTGCGATTACTGGTGATATTGTAGATTCACGCCATACGGATATAAATGTGGCTTTACATTTTGCAAAAGAAGCGCTTAAAGTTGCACCTTGTTACTATGTACCTGGTAACAATGAGTCTTGGATAGGCGAATATGATGCGTTACGAGATGGTTTAATAAGTTTAGGTGTTGTGGTTCTTGAGGATTCAAAAGTAGCACTTCAACTTGATGGAGACAAAATAAATGTCTTCGGAGTTATTGATCCGAGTTTCTATGGAGATATGTCCTGGGACGAAGAGGCTGATGTTGTTGATTCGGCGCTAAATAAAATAATAAATAACAATGATTATTTTACAATTTTACTTTCTCACCGCCCCGAATTAATTGATATTTATGTAAAATACCATTGCGATTTGGTTCTTTCTGGCCACGCGCATGGTGGACAGTTTAGATTGCCTTTTATTGGCGGTTTAATCGCTCCAAATCAAGGCGTTTTTCCAAAATATGATTCTGGGTTATATGTTCAAGATCATACTCAAATGGTTGTTAGCAGGGGTATTGGAAATAGTATTATACCTCTCAGAGTTAATAATCGTCCAGAAGTTGTTTTGGTTGAATTGAAAAAAGCAAAATAAAAAGCAGGCCGCGCGATATAGTGCGGCCTGTAGCGATTTACGATTAATGAGAATTACTATAAAAAATATAACTAATTAAAACCTCTTGACAATATCTTGGCGGCATGAGACAATATTAATATAATATTTTGTTTACTAAGGAGAATGAATGGTGAAAAAACTTTCTAACACTCAAATGAAATTAGTGTCTGGTGGATATATTTTTTATGCAGGACATAATGCCGGTGATTATTCTAAGCCTTGGGAGGTTATTGATGATGCTACGGGTGCTGTTCTTGGAAGATACGCCAATAGATGTGAAGCTGTCTACATGGCAGGTATCAAAATGCAAACGGAAATGGAAATTACTTCATTTGGAGAATTAGAGCGCTTAAGGAAAGCTTCTAAAAGTAGCACTGAAAATAGATATTCACAGGATTTTTGTACAAGATGTAATTAAAAGATAAAACAAAAGTCTCGCGCGGTATAGTGCGAGACTTATCTACTATGTTGAAGAAGGTGAGCTTTTTGAGCAATTTAGTTCGATATTCTTTAATAAAAGAAAAGTTTCCTCGCGAGTTTTTATTGCTACAAGGTACCGGGTGCATATATAAACAATGTGCATTCTGTGACTATCATAATGATGTTTCGGCTGACCCTTTCCTTACAAATAAGTCTGTGCTTGAAAAAGTAACCGGACAGTTTGGAGTTTTGGATGTTATAAATTCGGGTTCTTGTTTTGAACTTGATGAAAACACGTTAGAATTAATATATCAAAAAGCTCTTGAAAAAAATATACATACGATTTGGTTTGAGGCACACTATTTGTACCGCAATAAATTAGTCGACTTTAGAAAAAAATTTCCTCAAATAAAATTAAAGTTTCGAACTGGTGTAGAAACCTTTAATCCGAAACTTCGAGACTATTTAAATAAGGGCATCAGTAAAAATGTAAACGTAGCTGATATTGCGCGTTATTTTGATGGTGTTTGCTTGCTAACTGGAATTAAAGGACAAACCCGTGATGACATAATTAAAGATATTGTTCTGGCTAATGCCTTTTTTGAATATTTTAGCGTTAATGTTTTCACACCGAATTCTACAAAGATATCACCAGATACTGAACTTATCCATTGGTTTAAAGAACAAATTTATCCGCAACTAAAAAATAACCCCAAAGTGGAAATATTGCTTAATAATACCGATTTGGGTGTAGGTTCTGTAGACCAAATCTAAAGCATAATCTTTAATGTTTGCAAACCCATTAGTCCACCTATCTTTAATTTCATGAACATAATTTATAGCTCAAACAGCAGTGTTAAAACTGCTGTTTTACTTTTTTAAAAAAAGCTTAATTGACTAGATTTCGGAATACCTTTTAAAATTCCAAGCTCGTCCATCAGTTCAACAATTGTCTTAGAGGCACCCGTACGCGTCGAAATTTCGTCCATAGATATATATTTACCATTTTTTCCTGCCTCTTGTAAGTTTTTCGCAACGCTCCCCCCTACTCCCGGCAACGATGAGAACGGCAAGCGAATTTTTCCATCCTCCACCACAAATTTATACGCATCAGATTTATACAAATCAACTGGTAAAACCTCTATAGCGCGCTCAAACATCTCATTCACAATTTGCAAGGTAGCTAACTCTGCGTTATCCTTAACTGTTGCCTCGTTGCCTTTTTGCTTTATATCTTTCATTTTCTGCTTTACGGCATCTTTCCCCTGCATTACTAGCACACCATCGAGGTCTTCACTACGAACAGTAAAATACGCGGCATAGTACTCAAGCGGCCTATAGACCTTATACCAACCTAGTCGCAACGTCGAAATCATGTAAGCTGTCGCGTGGGCCTTTGGGAACATATACTTAATTTTCATGCACGAGTCGATATACCAATCTGGTACCTCGTGCTTTTTCATTTCATCGATGTGCTCTTGCGTTAAAAGCTTTTTAGCCTTACCTTTTCGCACAATCTCCATAATTTTAAAGGCCATTTTGGGCTCGAGACCTTTTTGTAGCAAGTACGTCATAATGCTGTCACGTGTCCCGATAACCTCCGAAATGGTGCACGTTTTATTTTTTATTAAATCTCGCGCATTACCAATCCAAACGTCTGTGCCATGCGATAACCCAGATATTTGCAACAAGTCTGAGAATGTCTTTGGTTGCGCCTCTATCATCATCTGACGAACAAAATGCGTACCTACCTCCGGCAAAGAAAATGTTCCCGTCTGCGAGTCAATTGCCTCTGGTGTTACACCCAAAGCTTCCGTCGAGGTAAATAGCGACATAACTTTCGGATCACTCATCGAGACCTCCATAACGGAAATCCCAGTATAGTCCTCCAAGTACCGATATATCGAGGGCACATCATGACCAAGCTCATCCAGTTTGCATATGGTGTCGTGAATCGAGTGGAAATCAAAATGCGTAGTAATATTGTCAGATTTTTGATCGTTTGCCGGCCTTTGCACAGGACAAAAATCGTAAATCTCCATACCTTTTGGCACGACCACCATTCCACCAGGATGCTGCCCGGTTGTTCGCTTGATACCAGTGCAACCTGCAGCGAGGCGTGCCTCCTCCGCCTTATGTAGCGTCTTACTTTTTTGCTCGGCGTACTTCTTAACAAAACCAACGCCCGTCTTTTCTGCGATAGTCGCGATAGTTCCTGCCTTAAACACATTATCCTTACCAAAAAGAGTCTCTGTATAGCGATGCGCCTCACTTTGGTACTCACCTGAGAAGTTAAGGTCAATATCAGGAGTTTTGTCGCCGTCAAAACCGAGAAAAGTCTCAAACGGAATATTATGACCATCGCGATGATAAGGTGTTCCGCAGTTAGGGCAATTTTTATCTGGCAAATCAAAACCGGAGCCATAGCTTCCATCCGTGATGAACTCACTATTTTGGCAAGTCGGACAAACATAATGCGGAAATAACGGGTTAACCTCGGAGATTCCGGACATAGTCGCCACAAACGATGACCCCACAGAACCTCTCGAGCCAACTAAATAGCCATGTTCCTCAGAGTTCGCTACCAATTTTTGTGCCGTCATATAAAGGACCGAAAAACCATGCTTCGTGATGGACGACAACTCTCTCTCCAAGCGCTCACGCACTATCTCCGGCAAAGGGTCGCCGTACATTTTTTTTGTGCGCTCCCACGTTATGCTGACAAGCTGCTCCTCGGCCCCTTCTATAACAGGGGGAAAAACTCCCGGAGGTATCGGACTAACCTCTTCTATTTGCTCGGCAATTTTATTAGTATTCTCAACCACGACTTCATAAGCCTTTTCTGCCCCGAGGTATGCAAATTCTTCTAGCATCTCGTTCGTCGTCCGAAGGTAAATTGGCGCTTGATTATCAGCATCTTCGTAGCCCTGTCCAGCCATTAAAACCGTCCGGTACTGAGCATCGTGCGGATCCATAAAGTGTACATCACATGTAGCCACAACTGGAATACTTAGCTCCTCTCCAAGGGCCACTATCGTCCGATTAAACTCCTTTAAGGCGTCCTCATTTTTGACGACACCATCTCGAATCATAAAGCCATTATTCCCAAGGGGCTGAACCTCGAGGTAATCGTAAAATTCCGCAATTTCACACAAACGCTCATGGCTTTCCTTACTTACAATTGCGCGAAAAAGCTCACCAGCTTCGCAAGCACTACCAAGAATTAGCCCCTCACGGTATTTAATCAGCTCACTTTTCGGAATCCTCGGCTTGCGATAAAAGTAGTCCAAGTGAGCCTTAGAAATAAGCCTGTACAAATTTTTAAGGCCCGTTTTATTCTTGACCAAAATAATCTGGTGAAAATACTTTAATTTCTTCATATCGCCATCAAAGTCCGCACTTAGGTCGTCGACAAAATAAGCCTCGACACCATAAATAACTTTGATATCGCCGCCATTTTTACGTATTTTGTTTACGGTATTCATGGCCTCTGGAAAAGCCTGCGCTACACCGTGGTCGGTTATGGCAATTGCCTTGTGACCCCAGCTATGTGCTCTCTCAATTAGCTCGCTCGCTGTAGTGACACCATCCATCGCAGACATATTCGTATGAAGGTGCAATTCAACGCGTTTTTTCTCGGCTTTATCCACCACTTTAAGCTTTTCTACTGTGCAGATATTTTTGGGCCGAATCGCAATTTCATGGTCGTATTTATCATAGCTTACTTCGCCCCTGACCAGAATAGTTGAACCCTTGGTTATTGTGTCAAAAATTCGCCATTTTTCCTTGTCAGCGATAATTTTCAGCGAAATCGAGCCTGTATAGTCGGTAATATTGATAGCGTAGATTTTTTTTGAGCCATCCTTTGTAAAATGCTCTGTCACGGAGAAAACATCTCCCCAAACAGTTACGTTTCCGGCGTCCGGCGTAACATCCGAGATAGGCGTAGGTTCATTTTTTATCAGGCTGCCAGAAATTGCTCTCGCCGTCGCTAAAATAATACTCGGGTACAAATTCTTTCCCTTTCGCACCGAGATAGATATATCGAGTTGCGCTTTCTTTGGCATCTCGGCCATATTCGATTCATAAAGCTCAACCTTCTCGACGACTTTTTCTCGCTGTGCTTTTTCCATTAGCATCGAGTGTTTTTCTATGTAACTCGAACTTAGACTGTCAACAGAAGTCGTTCCCTCAAAACTTACACTCAAATTTAAGTTGAACTCTTTTCGAATCAGATTTTGGAGTGTCTTGTCAAATTTTTTATCCACGAGAATATCTTTTCCACCGTGCACCAAAGAAATAATCAAATTTTCTCCCTGAAGCTTTGCAGTGGAATCCCGTAAAATACCGCTTAAGCTTTTTGTCTCTTGAGTAATTTTTAAAATTAAGTCTTTATAATATTCCTCCGAGAAAGTCTCACTCGGAAAGTTCGGCTCAATGCTCACTTTGCTCAAGTTTAAACTCGAGTTTTGTAATTTTTTTTGTACCTCAAAAAGAGTATGGCGCCTCACAGGCCGTGAAAACGCCACCACTATTGTTAACATTCTATTTTTACTATCTATGGCCATTTCAAGGATATTACCATCTTGAACATCGCTTAAAATGGCTGTTTTATTTATGTACTTACTTAATAAATCTCCAAAAT
The DNA here is from genome assembly GCA_045540315.1 of Acutalibacteraceae bacterium. Taxonomy (GTDB): domain Bacteria; phylum Bacillota; class Clostridia; order Oscillospirales; family Acutalibacteraceae; genus CAG-557. The sequence continues at coordinate 69,241 of JAZQHA010000053.1, forward strand.
TCCCCAAAGTATTAACCTCTTACCTCACAAAGTTTCAATCTCACTCATTAACTCGCTTACTATATCTTCCTCGTTTACTTTTCGAATAATCTCACCCTTTTTGAAAATCAACCCAACTCCATCTCCACCGGCAATACCGATGTCTGCTTCTCTAGCCTCACCAGGCCCATTAACTGCACACCCCATGATGGCCACCTTAATATTTTTTTCGCAGTTAGTCAGGCGCTTTTCAACCTCATCCACCAAGTTAATAATATTAATTCTAGTTCTTCCACACGTTGGGCAAGAAATTATCTCCACACCATTTTTCTCAAGTCCAATCGCCTTTAAAATGTCTTTTGCCGCGTAAATTTCCTCAATTGGGTCAGCCGTCAACGTTACTCGAATCGTATCCCCTATGCCGTCCAGCAAAAGCGCACCAATTCCAGCAGCCGACTTTATGATACCCATTTTTTTCGTACCGGTTTCCGTCACACCAAGGTGAAGTGGATAATCGCACTTCTGGGCAATGAGGCGGTATGCGTCTACCATAACCTTCACATTTGAGGACTTGAGCGATAACACTATGTCCTCAAAATCAAATTTCTCTAACAAAGAGGCATGATATAGAGCGCTCTCACAAAGTGCCTCCGCCGTAGGGTGACCATACTTTTTTAAGATACTTTTCTCAACCGAACCCGAATTCACACCAATTCGTATTGGGATGTTCTTACTTCTACACGCATCCGCTACCTGCTTAACCCTAGCATCGTCTCCAATGTTGCCTGGATTAATACGAATTTTGTCAATTCCCGCAGCCACTGACTCAATTGCTAACTTATAGTCAAAATGGATGTCCGCCACTAACGGGATATCGACCTGTTCCTTTATCGCGGGAATCAACCGTATAGCATCCATATCTGGAATGGCAATTCTTAAAATCTCACAACCAGCAGCTTTTAGTCTGGCAGCTTCCTTAACGTGGTTTTCAACATCATAAGAAGGTACCGCCAACATAGACTGTATAGCAACTTTCTCATTGCCACCGATTTTTATCCCACCAACATTAACGACTCTAGAAAAACGCCTCATCTAGCCAGTCAGTCCTTTCTCCGAGAAAAGCCTCATAACGTCATTAACCGAAACAAGCAACATAAGCAATATAAGAATTACAAAACCAATCGCATGCACAATGCCCTCGTATTTTGGCAAAAGTGGCTTGCCTTTTATGGCCTCAATTATCAAAAATATCAGACGACCACCATCCAGAGCCGGTATCGGTAACAAGTTAAATATTCCCAAGTTAACCGTAAACACCATCATGACATTTAAGATATTATTTAAAGCTGCAACCATATTTGTTTTGAGACCTTCAGAAGCCGCACTAGAAATCATAGACACCATACCAACAGGCCCCGAAACCTCTCTAACGCTAATCCTCCCTGTCACAAGCCCAATAATTGTAGCATAAATCATCCTTACATTCGAGACGATTTCCTTAAAAGTTTGAGTTGTTATCGTCCACAAGTTCTTTTGTATTGGCGACAAATAAAAGTCTCTCACAACGACAGTTTTGCCATCTTCAGCTTCGCGTGTGGCAAATTGAACATCATTAAGAGTAATTACCTCACCATTTCTTTCAACAACAATATCTGCCTTCATGTTCTTGTTTATCGCCATCACAAAGCCAATATCCGTATAAGTAGAAACTTTATATCCATCCATTTCTTTTATAACATCACCTACTTGCAGTCCAGTTTGATTCGTTAAAGAATCAGCTGCAAAGCTGCTAACAGTTGTTGAAGCAAATTGGGGTTGTTGAGCTAAAACTACAACCATAAACACAACACCCAAAATTAAATTCATAATAGCGCCAGCCGCCACAATTATCATACGCTTATAGACAGGCTTTTTGCCAAAAGCATCTTCGCTATCGCTTTCCGTGTCCTCGCCCTCCATAGAACAATAACCGCCCAGTGGAAGCCATCGAATTGCATATAGGGTCTCACCTTTTTGCTTTTTGAAGATAGCCGGACCCATACCAATTGCAAACTCATTTACTCGCACACCTGCCCATTTTGCCGTCAAGAAATGTCCCAACTCGTGCAAAAATATAACCAGCGAAAACAAAAGTACCGATACTACGGTCAATAAAATACTAGTAAACATAATTTTACTCTCCTCGTTTTACAACGTTTTCTCTTACAAATTTGCGAGCAAGCTCATCCGCCCATAAAATATCCTCCAAGGATGTTATCTCGATTGACTTACAAGAACTCATTGCCTTTTGAACAACCGATGTAATCTCCAAGAAAGAAATCTCATCCTCAAGGAACAGCCGTACAGCCTCCTCGTTGGCTCCATTTACAATCGCAGGCATCGTACCACCTATTTTGAGAGCCTCTTTACAAATGTCTATCCCCTTAAAAATGTCATTGCGCGGCTCATAAAAAGTGAGTTTACCAAGTTGAGGCAACTTTAACGAGCCAACAATCGACGGTACTCTTTCCGGATACGTTAACGCATATTGAATTGGTATTCCCATGTCCGGCAAGCCTATCTGTGCTATCACCGAGTTGTCGACGTACTCGACCATGGAATGAATGATACTCTCGCGGTGCACCACAACATCTATATCGTCAGGCTGCATGTCGAAAAGCCACGCCGCTTCGATAACCTCCAGGCCCTTGTTCATCATCGTGGCTGAGTCTACGGTTATTTTCGGCCCCATACTCCAGTTCGGATGCGCTAAGGCCTCTTTTTTCGTGACAGTCCTCAAAAAGTCCATATCTTTATCAAAGAAGGGACCGCCAGAGGCAGTTAATATTAATTTCTTAAGCGTTTTTTTATCGTTACAGCCTTGCAAGCATTGAAATATCGCCGAATGTTCGCTATCTACCGGCAAAATTTTGACATTTTTCTCGCGAGCTCTTTGCATAACCAAAGCTCCACCGGCAACTAAAGTCTCCTTATTCGCAAGCGCAATGTTTTTCCCAGCATCAATTGCGCAAAGGGTCGGTTTTAGGCCAATCATTCCCGAGACAGCATTTAGAACTAGCTCCACCCCATCTAAGGCGGCGACTTCGCATAAGCCCTCCAAACCAGAAAGCACCGTTACATTTGTATCCTTAATATTTTTTCTCAAAGTTTTGGCCGCAGTTTCATCAAAGACGGCAACCACCTGAGGAGAAACCTCTCGAATTTGCTCTTCTAGGAGCTTAATATTTCCAAAAACTGCAAGTCCCTTTACTGTTATATTTAAATTCTTAGCAATTTTTAAAGCCTTCACGCCAATAGAGCCTGTTGAACCCAGTACAACGATATTTTTTACCATCGCCTTTCCCCTCTTTTCTTTTTTAGAATTTCATAATATTAAAAAAATTGACCATAAAGTACACGAAAGGCGCCACAAAAATTACGCTGTCAAAGCGGTCCAAAAAGCCACCGTGCCCCGGAATAAAGCTTCCAAAATCCTTAACATGGCACCCTCTCTTAACAACAGAAAAAACCAAGTCGCCAACAATTGAAATAAGCGAACCAATTAAAGAAATGGGAATAATATAGTGGAAATTAACTCGTACACCAGCATCGAACATAAAGCGCTCAAAAACAAAGCAAATAAGTATACTTATGAGCAGCGAAAAAGCTATGCCACCAATAAGGCCCTCAACGGTTTTTTTAGGGCTAATTTTCGGACAAAGTTTCCTCTTGCCAAAGAACGTCCCGAAAAAATAAGCACCGATATCCGACATCCAAGAAATGCACAGAGCATACAAGACATAGAAGCTACTAAATATTCCACCAAAATCGCGAAGCTTAACAATAAAATTCAAAGAAATAGTAATCAGCAAAACCATGCTATATATCGCGGTAATATCTTTGAATGACAACTTTTTTTCAGTTAAAAGTATAACACCGAACAAAAAAAAAGTATACAAAACCCAGGCACCCTGCCACCATACACCATTTCCCAAAAGCGGCAACAGCATAGAAAAAACTATACTTGGAATATTCACCTTAAGCATCTTATCCAGGCGCATCACCGAGAAAATCTCATACGTAGCAAAAGCGCAAATAATAGAAATAACAAGGTTAAGCAAAAACGGCAAACTATTATTAAAAATCAAAACAAAAACAACAACTAATCCGCCTAAAATACCGGAAATGGTTCGGCTGACCATCTAAACTCCTCCAAAACGTCGATTTCTTGCTGCATATTCATCTAAAGCATGTTCTAAGTCTTTTTCCTTAAAGTCTGGCCACAACACATTCATAAACACAAGCTCCGAGTATGCACTCTGCCAAAGCAAAAAGTTCGAAAGTCGATACTCCCCGCTTGGTCTAATAATTAAATCCGGATCAGGCTGATGTGAAGTATAGAGGCGAGTTTTTATCTCATCTGCGTTAATCTCATCAGACTTAATCTTGCCTTCACACACGTCTACTGCAAGCAGACGAACTGCTCGAATAAGCTCATCGCGACCACCGTAATTCATTGCAATATTTAGCGTCATACCTGTTTTATTCTCCGAAGCTCGCTCAACTTCATCAATCAAGCTCCTCAACTTTGGTGAGAACACAGACTTGTCGCCCAAGAAAACTACCTTTATGTTTTCCTCCTGGAAATCCTGCAGTGCCTCCTTGAGATATTTTTCAAACAAGCTCATCAAAAAGTCAATCTCATCGGCAGGCCGTTTCCAGTTCTCGGTCGAAAAAGCATAAACCGTCAGATATTTTATACCAATCCTACTGCAATATTTCGTGATTTTCCGAAAAGTTTCCGCTCCAACTTTATGTCCAGCCGAACGCGGTAATCCACGTTTTTTAGCCCACCGTCCATTACCGTCCATGATTATACCAATGTGTGCTGGCAACATTCGCTTCTCGTTGGCCACACCTTGCTTTTTAAACCAAGCCATAAGCCTTCCTCACTGCCAATCTTCCACTATATGGACATTATTTCTTTTTGCTTGTCGCTAGACATTTGATCAATTTCCTTGCAAAATTTATCAGTCAAGTCTTGAACCTGTTTTTCGCCTTGTTTTAGGTCATCTTCAGTAATTTCTGCGTCTTTTTTCATCTTTTTAAGTTTATCAATAGTATCTCTACGAATCGTTCTAATGGAAACTTTTGAATCTTCGCCCATTTTTGCAATATCCTTAACAATCTCACGACGTCTGTCCTCTGTAAGCGGCGGAAAAATAAGACGAATCATTTTACCATCATTTTGCGGATTAATACCAATTTCTGAAGTTTGAATAGCTTTTTCGATGTCTTTCAAAACAGACATATCCCAAGGTTGAATAACAAGCGTTCTAGCCTCTGCAACCGAAACCGCTGCAAGTTGATTTATCGGCGTAGGTGCACCGTAGTAGTCGACGAGTACTTTATCCAATACCGCTGGATTGGCGCGTCCGGCTCGAATCGCGGTGTATTCCTTTGATAAAGCATTGACTGATTTATTCATACTATCTTTCATTTTATTAAAAAGCTGTTCCATAAAAACTCAAAACTCCCTTAATTATATAATTTAAAAGCCTTTATAATACCGTCGTACCAATCGGCTGACCCATAATCGCGTCAAAAATGTTCTGTGGGTTCTCTATGCTAAATACCAACAGCGGAATACGATTGTCCTTACACATTGATGCCGCTGTACTGTCCATAACCGCCAAGTCTCGACTTAAAACATCTGAATAACTCAAGGAATCATAACGTTTTGCATCTCTGTTGTTCTTCGGGTCCTTGTCATAAACACCATCTACCATAGTCGCCTTTAAAATAACGTCAGCATTAATCTCCGCAGCCCTGAGCGATGCAGCTGTGTCTGTCGAGAAAAATGGAGAACCAGTTCCGCAACCAAATATAACTACGCGCCCCTTCTCAAGATGCCTAACCGCTTTATTTCGTATGTATGGCTCTGCTAGCTGTTGCATCGAAATTGCTGTTTGGACACGAACATCCACACCAAGTCGCTCTAGAGTATCCGCGACACCCAACGCGTTAATTACCGTCGCAAGCATACCCATATGGTCAGCACGAGTCCTATCCATTTCTCCACTGCTTCTGCCGCGCCAAAAGTTACCTCCACCAACAACAATGCCCATCTGCACACCTAAATCTGCACAGGCCTTTATCGGCTCACAAATCGCATTAACCGTGTCAAAATCTATGCCTTGTTTCTGCTTACCTGCCAAGGCTTCCCCACTAAGCTTTAGCAAAACTCTCTTATACTTGGGCTCCACCACGATTCACTCCTAAAAGGTTTGATTTAAGATTATTTTACCACAATAACGCAAACCTGTAAAGTAATATAGCGTTTGGGGAATATCTTAGCTCTCGATAACACTAAAGTTATTAAAATATTTTAGCCTAACTTGTAAATATTTTTGCTTACATTTTATTTTTTGTAAAACATACTTTACATTTAAAATTAAATGTGTTAAGATGGATGTAAAGCTAGCTTTACGTTTTGTTGTGGCAGGTGAAAACTTGAAAAATAATATCGAATCTATTAGAAAACAGAAAAAAATTAATCAGCAAGAACTCGCTGATGCTTTAGAAGTAACTCGACAAACAATAAGCTCTCTGGAAACTGGTCGATATAACCCATCTATTATATTGGCGTTTAGAATTGCAAATTTTTTTAACATGAAAATCGAAGAAATTTTTATTTATGAAGGAGAATAATATTTATGAAAAAAACTAAAACTGTAGTATTCGCAAGAATCCTTATTTTGTTAGCCATAACATTGTTTTTGGCCGCTGTTATTACCCAAGCTTCATTGTCTATCTACATATCAAGCGCTTTATATTTGTCGGCAATTGTATCGTTTTCCATAAGCATGATATTGGCTACTATAGCGGCATATAAAGACAAAGAGCACATGAAAAATGTTGAATTATCAAAAAAAGACGAGCGCATTCAAAAGATAATGATACATTCCAAAGCTAAAGCTTTTGACGTCCTTTCGTATGTATTACCTTTGGCTACAAGTATTTGTTTTGTGAATAAACTTGTAGACACAAGTACATTGCTTATTTTAGGAGTAGTATCTTTACTTTTAATTGCTATTCAAGTCTATTATTTTACAAAATATTCAAAAGAAATGTAAAAAAACTTAAGCACCGTGCTAAGCGGCGCCGCGAGGCGCCGAAGGCTCCACAGAGCCTTCGGCTAAGTCAAAAGTTCCACTTTGTGGAGCTTTTGACTTACAACGAAAATAAAATTTTATTTTCGTTGGCCTCGCGGCGTGCGCTGTTTAAGATTTAATTGACTTTTGATATCATATTTGTTACACTTAAATGGTAATTGTCATAATTTTGATGTTACATCCTTACTCCAATTTGATTGGGGTCTAATGTCCAAAAGGAGGTGCAAATATATGTCAAACGTGAGGGCTGCATACGAAACAGTAGTTGTTTTTTCGCTAAAGAATGGCGAAGAAGCTGTTTCAACTTTGGTTCAAAAAATTAAAGAGCTCATTGAGAAAAATGCTGTTCTTGATGGCGTTGATGAATGGGGCAAAAGAAAATTAGCCTACTTAATCAACAAAGAAGCTGAAGGCTATTATGTTCTTTTTAACTTCACAAGTGAATCAGAATTTCCAGCTGAATTAGATCGTATCTATAAGATTACAGATGGAATTTTGCGTTCTTTGATTGTAAAAAAAGAAGCATAAGGAGACATTTAGATGTTAAACAATGTAGTTCTAATGGGTAGATTAACAGCGGATCCAGAGCTTCGGCATACTCCAAATGGTATTGCCGTTAGTACTTTTACCTTAGCTGTTAACCGCTCATACACAAAGGCTGGCTCGGAACGCGCAACAGATTTTATCGACGTTGTTGTGTGGAGAAATACTGCTGAATTTGTTTGTAAGTATTTTTCAAAGGGCCAATTGATGGCTGTTGAAGGTTCAATTCAAACTCGTACGTATCAAGACAAAGAAGGCAATAATCGCAAAGCTTTCGAAGTTATTGCCAATAACGTTCACTTTGCTGAATCTAAACGCGATTCTAACTCGTACGCAGGCAGCTACGAAAAATCTTCCGCGGAAACTTCATATCAACAACCTAAAGAAGTTGTCCCGTCATTTGAAAATGGCAGCGACGATGACTTTAGAGAAATTCCCGCAGATGATGATTTACCATTTTAATTTTTGAATACTAAAAAAATATAAAGGAGGGTTTCACTTATGTCAGATAAGCCAGAAAGAGAAAATCGTCGCATGAACGCTCGTAGAAGAAAAAAAGTTTGCGTTTTTTGCGTAGATAAAGTAGAAAATATCGATTATAAAGATGTTTCTAAGTTGCGTCGCTTTATTTCAGAGCGTGCTAAGATTCTTCCAAGAAGAGTTACCGGTACATGTGCTCACCACCAACGCGACTTGACTACAGCAATCAAAAGAGCTCGCCACTTGGCACTACTACCTTTCACTAACGATTAAAATAATTCAAATGCACAACAGCTTTTAACTCGAGTTGTTGTGCATTTTTCTCAAGGAAGTGGATTTGCAATATGACAAAAAATCGAATGGTTCAACTTATATTTCAAACTGTTTATTGCACTATTGGATTAATGGGCACATTTGATAGCATTGGTTTTTTTGATATGAAATTTAATAAAAGTTTCTACGTGTACTTTACCAACTGGAGTAACTATTTTTGTGTCGGTATTATGTTTGTTGAGCTTATTCAAACCATAAAAAAAAACGAAAACAGTTATGTCTCTGCTGTCCCTATATTAAAGTTTATAGGCCTTCTAGGAATATTACTTACTTTTTTAGTCTTTAATTTACTATTAGCGAGTGAACCTAGCAGAAACCCTGCACTTAACTATAAACTACACAGTGTTACTTTTCATATTGTGCTTCCTCTTATGTACATTATAGATTGGCTACTATTTTATCAAAGAGGCCAATTAAAGTGGACTTATCCGATTTACTCTGCTATCTTCCCTATAATTTATATTATATTCATTTTTGTTCGTGCCTGGATTATTAATGTTTGCAACTTAAACAAATCTGTTTCGGTTATATATCCATACTTCTTTTTAAATGTAAATACGCAGGGCCTTGATGGTGTCGTTCATTGGTGTGTCGTGCTTTCTTTAGCTTTCATAATTCTTGGCTTCTTGTTTGTTTTTTTAGATCGCGTAGTTAAATCTGCTCCTCTTAGTCACACAAAATCCACGCTACGGTTACTCTAAAAACATACTTTAGCTTTCAACCCCATGACTGGAGGTGACAGTTTTTTGATTACTTGGAACCCGTGGCACGGGTGTCATAAACTTAGCGCTGGTTGCCAAAATTGCTATGTTTACCGACAAGATTCAATATTTGATAAAAACAGCTCCGTTGTAACGAAAAATGCTAATTTTGATTTGCCTTTACGAATAAAAAGAAATGGTGAGTATAAAATCCAAAGTGGACAAACTGTTTTTACCTGCCTAACTTCGGACTTTTTTCTCGATGAGGCCGACAAGTGGCGAACAGACACATGGAAAATAATTAAAATACGTTCCGACTTGACGTTTCTTATAGTTACGAAACGAGTGGATAGATTTTTCGCTAATCTACCGCAAGATTGGGGAACCGGATATGATAATGTCCGAATTGCATGTACCGTGGAAAATCAAGATAGAGCCAACTATAGAATACCAATATTTCTTAAGTTGCCCATAAAACATAAATGCATCGTAGCAGAACCGCTACTTGAAAATATAAATTTGTCGCCGTATTTAACTAAAGATATTCAAGAAGTTATCGTCGGTGGAGAGTCTGGCGCGAAAGCTCGTGTTTGTGATTATAACTGGGTTTTAAACCTTCGACAACAATGTATGGATTGTAATGTTTCTTTTCGATTTCATCAAACAGGAACATACTTAAAGAAAGATAATAAAGTTTATAAAATAGATAGAAAACATCAACATAGCCAAGCTCAAAAGGCCAATATCGATTTCGTGTCCATACCAACGTAAAAAAACATAAAAAAAGCCCCATAACACTGAGTAAGCAAATGTCCTTTTTGAGATTTTTTTGAGGCTTGCCGCTAGGGGCCGCGAGGCCAACGAAAATAATATTTATTTTCGTTGTGGTCCAAAGCCAAATGCCGCAATATGCATTTGGCGCCTCGCGGCGCCACGGTATTTGCTCCAGATACACCTAACACATATTAATTGAAATTGTTTTTACCGCAAATTAAATTGCCAATTATTTGCAAAACAATCAATCTTTACCAGTAACACTTATTCGTACAACCGCTGCAAGTACCATTACATTTTGTTGTAGGGCGCTTTTTTTTACTTGATTTAAATCTCCGAATAACTGTATAAATTACAATTGCAACAGCCACTATCGCAATCAAAAAATCAATCATTCTTTTTATAACTCCTTTTCTGTGCTCTATAAAATATGAGAAATAAGCAGGCCAAATTGATAAACCATCGCGGACATAAACCATGCTACAAATAATTGATAACCGATAGCAATTGCTGTCCATTTGGCACTTTTCAACTCTTTATGTATAGCAGACATCGCAGCTACACATGGTGTATATAATAGAACGAAGACCATAAACGCATAGGCAGAAAGCGTCGTAAAATGTTCTGCAATAACTTGAGAAATATCCGGGACTCCACCTACTCCGTAGAGCACCGCCATTGTGCTAACTACGGATTCTTTAGCAATGAGACCAGACAATAAAGATACCGCCGCGCGCCAATCTCCAAAACCACACACAGAAAAAATAGGTGCTAAAATCTTTCCGAGTGCTGCTAAAATACTCTCACTACTATTTGCAACCATTTGCAGCTTAAAATTAAATGATTGTAAAAACCAAATGACAATCGTAGCCGCAACTAAGATTGTACCGGCTTTTACGATAAAATCTTTCAGGCGTTCTCCAACATGCAGACATAAATTTTTAAGGTTTGGCAACTTATATTCCGGCAATTCCATAATAAAAGTGGCCTTCTCACCATGCAGAACCGGTTTATTAAATAGCATTGCCGTTACAATTGCCATTAGCACTCCTAATAAGTAAATTGAAAAAATCACTAACACCCTATGTTCTTTAAATAGCGCGGAAATAAACATAGCATAAACGGGCATCTTGGCGCTACAAGACATAAACGGAACCATCAATATAGTGAGTTTTTTATTACTGTCTTTTTCTAAAATGCGCGTACCTAAAACTGCCGGAACTGTACATCCAAACCCCATAAGCAACGGAACAAATGCCTTGCCAGATAATCCTACTTTTCGCAAGAGTTTATCCATTATAAAGGCCGCACGTGCCATATAACCACTATCTTCTAGTATTGAAAGTAGCGTAAATAAAATCATCACTTGCGGCAAAAATGACAATACCGAACCAACACCCTCTATTACGCCGCCAACGACTAAACTTTTAGCCCATTCCGATGCCTCAAGTGTGGTTAACAAGTTTAAGATAAAGTTTCCGAATACATTTTTTATAAAGAAATCAAACTGGTCCCGCAAAAAAGTACCAAACGGACCAAATGTTAAGTAAAAAATGCCAAGCATTACGAGCGCAAAAAAGGGTACAGCTAAAAACTTATTTGTAACTATCTTATCGATTTTATCCGTCAAAGTCATGTGCTCTGGTGAGTGCTTCCGTTTAATTGCGTTCTTGCACAAGTTATATATGTAATTATATTTCTGGTCCGCAATGAGCATTTGCGTATCAACATATTCTGTGACGGGAATCTCTGCGATATGTTTTTTTATATTTTTTAATTGTGTTTCCGATAATTTAATTCTCTCAATTAAATTTTTATCGTTCTCAAAAAGCTTTACTGCAACCCAACGTGAGCTTATTTGACGTTTTATGTTGCCAAGTGTAAAACCTTTTTCTAACTCGTTTTCTATTTTAGCAAGTACGTCTTCTATTTTAGTGTCGTATATTTTTTTAACAGAAGCACTTGTTTTATTTTCAGCACATCGAACAGCTAAATCTAGCAGCTCATTTATACCAACGCCTCTATTTGCAGATATTGGCGCAATCGGAACTTTTAGCTCATTTCTAAAAGCATCGTAATCGACTATATCCCCTTTTTTCTCTACAATATCTATCATGTTAAAGGCAACTAACATTGGTTTTTGCAGTTCTAAAAGTTGCATTGTTAAATATAAATTGCGCTCCAAAACTGTAGCATCAACGATATTTATAATTAGATCTGGCTCGTCCTCAATCAAGCAATTACGAGTTATTATTTCTTCTGGAGAGTATGGCGATAATGAATAAATGCCCGGTAAGTCGAGCACTTCTATGGTAATATTCCTAAATTTTAAAAATCCTTCTTTTTTTTCAACAGTTACTCCAGGCCAGTTGCCAACATGCTGCCGGCTTCCAGTGAGTTGATTAAACAAAGTAGTTTTTCCGCAGTTAGGATTGCCTACTAATGCTACTTTAATCTTTCTTGAGTTTTTTGTAACGTGTGAATTATCTAGTTTTTCTGCCATCAAGTCTCCCCTTCTTTAATTTGAATGTTCTGCGCCGCTGCTTTGCGTATACTCAAGTCAAAGCCACGCACATTTATTTGTATAGGGTCTCCAAATGGTGCTACTCGTTTCATAAGTATTCGCGCTCCTGGAGTTATTCCCATATCTGCTATTCTACGTCGCAAACTAGGTTCGCATGTTATTTTTTCTACAATTCCAGTTTGTCCTGGTTTTAAATCATTTAGCGTTTTCATGAGAGTTATCCTTCTTAAAAAAATCCGCTTCACTACATCAATTATAATCGATTAACACAGGAAAGTAAATTTATTTTTCTCAAGCAAAAAAAGCCAAACCTTCATTTCGGCTGGCTTTTTCCTAATTATTTAAAAATTCTCATCGCTTGCTGATACACTGAAACAACTCTATTTGCCGTGTTATTTTTTGTATTGCTTTGAATAACACTATTACGAACTCTATTACTCAACTCAACACGGTCAACAGCGCTCAAGTTATACACCAGCTCTAATTTTTCAATAAAACTCTTTTCATCGGTAAAAATAAAACCATTTACATTTTCTATAACTTGTCCCTTGTTAATGATATCTTCTCGCTGAATTATCGGGAGGCCCATCGACATAGCTTCCAGCATCGAAATAGAATTCGTATCGGAGAGAGATGCTGTTAAAAACACATCACAAGCAGCATAGTAAGGTAGTAGCTGGTTGTTTGGAATTTTGCCAGTAAAAATTATTATCTTGTCTATACCTAAATTTTTTGCTTGTTGCTCTAAATCTTTTTTGGCAGGACCGTCACCAACAATTAAAAATCTAAATTTATCATTTACTTTTGAATACTTGGCAATATAATCAAGTAAAACATCGATACTTTTTTCTTTGCCAACCCGAGAAATTATGCATCCAACAAAAGCATCATCGGGAATATTATAGAGTTTTCTAACTTGAACTATTTCCTCTCTCTCAACACTGGCCAACGAAAACTGCTCAATATCAACAGGATTTGGAATTATTTCGATATTTCTATTAAGTCCTGCATGATTTAAGTAATCTAGACTTTTGGGAGAGGGACCAGTAATCACCGTAGCCTGCTTGTATAAAGACTTTATATACTTATAAAAAATTTGTTGTCCTGCCTTAACTAATGGTTTTGGCATAACGTAGTACACGTAATCATCGTATATGGTATGCAAAGTGTAAACAACCGGACGTTTTAACATTTTTGATACAAGTACTCCAAACAAACCGATGCCAAATTCCGTGTGAATATGAATAACATCTGGATTAAATTTTCGTATTATATTAAATTGTCTCATGTTTATTGGCATAGATAAACCATAGCCATATATTTTTTTTAGTTGCACACTAGGACAATGTAAAACATTATTCGACTCAAAAGTCGTCTTATCCCTTGGGGTCGTTGTAACAACAAGAACCTCATGTCCTAGCGATTCTAGACCATCTTTAAGCGCAGCAACATGAATTGCGACGCCATTTATCTCTGGTAAATACGTATCCGAAAATAGTGCTATCCTCATAATTTTTACCTTTCTTAAAGTTAAGATATCTCTAGTTTAATTGGAAATAAAATTAAAATCAAGCAGAGTTATATTATTGCACTCTCTAAACTTTAATTGTGTAGACGAAATATAAATAATCAGCTAAAATATAACTAAGCTTTCTAAAGTTAGGATGAATAAAGACAAATGAACAAAGAAAAAGTCGAACGGGCAGTTTTCGATTTATTAACTGCTTTAGGTGAAGATACAAATCGAGAAGGACTTTGCGAAACACCTCAAAGGGTCGCTCGTATGTATGAAGAACTTTTATCTGGCATGAAGGACGAGCCCCATAAACATTTAAAATTTTTTACCGAAGAAAAAGCCAACACAGAAATTATCATCGTTAGAGATATTCCTGTCTATTCGATTTGCGAGCATCACATGCTGCCCTTTATTGGTGTAGCTCATATTGCTTGTGTCGCAAAGAGTAACAAAATCTTAGGGCTTTCAAAGTTTGCCAGAATCGTAGATTGTTTTGCAAAAAGACTACAAGTACAAGAACGACTAACAGATCAAACTGCTAAATTTTTATATGAAAATGCAGAATTATCCGGAGTATTGGTCCTTATGGAGGCTGAGCACCTCTGCATGACAATGCGCGGAATAAAAGCAGCTGGCGCAAAAACAAAAACAGCTGCTTTTTATGGTACCTTAAAAGATGACTTGCAAAAACGAAACGAAGCAATCAGGCTTATAAATCAAGGGTGGTAGACATATGAGCATTTTTAAAGCGGGTCGTTTTGAGCTGCCGTGCGACAAAAGAACCTACATAATGGGGATATTAAACGTAACACCAGATTCCTTTTCGGATGGCGGCAAATGGTTGAAAATCGATACCGCTGTTGAACATGCCATACAGATGCAAAATGACGGTGCGGATATAATTGACATCGGTGCGCAATCGACCAGACCTGGGTTCATAAAGGTATCTCCACAAGAAGAGTTGGAAAGATTGTTGCCTGTCCTACAAGCGCTTCAGAGGCAACTCAATATACCGATTTCTGTGGATACATTTTATCCAGAAGTTGCAGAAAAAGCTCTGTACTACGGCATTGACATTATCAACGATGTAAGCGGATTTGCAGATGATAAAATGCTAAAACTGGCCAGCACAAGTAATTGCGGCTGTATAGTTATGCATAACGGTCCAGCTACTCAAACTAAAAACTTTTTTAAATCTCGACTTGAAAAAATGTTAAGTATGGATATCTCACAAGAAAGAATTTGCTTTGATCCAGGAATTGGCTTTGGCAAAACATATGCGGAAAACTTGAGTATAATAAAAAATCTACAAGATTACTCAATTGATGGTTGCTCAATGCTGGTTGGTGTCTCTAGAAAAAAAGTTATTGGGGCATCGTGTGGTGAGCCACCATTTGAAGAACGTTTACCTGGAACCATCGCGGCGAATACTTTGGCCGTTGCTGGCGGCGCTAATATTATACGTGTGCACGACGTAAAAGAGACCGTACAAGCAGCCCAAATTACAGATGCAATTCTAAAAGTTTAAATCGAGGTGCTACTTTTGGATAAAATTATCATTAAAGGACTTAGGGTCTTTGCGTATCACGGAGTAAACCCGGAGGAGAAAGTTGACGGACAAAACTTCGTGGTCGACATCATAGCGTATCGCCCATTGCTTAAGGCAGGAAAAACTGATGACATCAACGATACTGTAAGTTATGCTCAAATGCGTAAAACCGTTTCGAGAGTACTAGTAGAAGATAAATACAACTTGTTAGAAAAAGTTGCTCATAGAGTCGCTGAGCAGATTCTCCTTGAGTATGAGTCAATTGAGCGTGTGGATGTACACATTGAGAAACCAGAAGCTCCTATTAATGCTGTGTTTGATTATGTCGGAGTCGAAATAGCACGTACAAGAGAGGACCTAAAATGAAAGAAGCTGTACTCGCCCTCGGCTCTAATTTGTTCGATAGAGAAAAAAATATCAAAGATGCTATAGCTGCATTAGAAAAGTTACCGGAAACCTCCGTACAAGACCTCTCCCCTATTTACGAAACAAAACCCTTTCAGACACCAAATAAGCAAGATGATTACCTTAATTGTTGCGTAAAGCTTTTTACCACGCTGACTCCTGAGATTTTGCTAGGCTGTTGCCTCGGCATAGAAGCCTCCATGGGACGAGAACGCCCTTTCAAAAATGCCGCACGCATAATTGATATTGACTTGCTTTTGTATCAAGATGTTTCAATCAACACCAAACATTTAATTTTACCGCACCCCAGAATAACAGAACGTGCTTTCGTTATGGTCCCTCTCAGAGATTTGTACCCCAATAATATAGCTTTGGGATTGGACTTTACTCAAGCATTAACCCAAGTAAATATGAACGACTTATGTTTATATAAAGGTTAATGCGTGCCCTATTTGATACCTTTCTTTTTGCGGCTTACCGCTCGGGCCGCGAGGCCAACGAAAATAAATATTTATTTTCGTTGTGGTCCAAAGCCCAACTTTGTTGCGCTTTGGACTGGCCGAATGCCCTTATGGGCATTCGGCGCCTCGCGGCGCCGCGTATTGATTCTGGCCCTCGCAAAATCAAGATTCAAATAATAAAAGCAACCAGACATCTGCCTGGTTGCTCACTTTTTGTAAATTATAAGCCAACTTTATTTGGATTCAATCTAACGCCAGGCCCCATTGTTGTGGAAACCACGCAAGATTTAATATATTGACCTTTTGCTGCAGCTGGTTTAGCTTTAACAATTGCACCCAAAAGTGCGTCAAAGTTCTCAAGAAGTTTTTCTTTTCCAAAAGAAACTTTTCCAATCGGGCAATGAATAATGTTTGTTTTATCCAAACGATATTCAATCTTACCTGCCTTAGCCTCTCTAACAGCTTTAGCAATGTCCGGCGTAACTGTGCCAGCCTTTGGGTTTGGCATAAGACCTCTCGGGCCTAGAACCTTACCCAATCGACCAACAAGACCCATCATATCTGGAGTAGTGATAAGCACATCAAAATCCATCCAGCCTTCGTTTTGAATCTTTGTGGTCATCTCCTCGGCACCAACAAAGTCAGCGCCAGCCTCTTGAGCCAAGCGAACGTTATCGCCCTTACAAACTGCAAGAATCTTAACGTTTTTACCTGTACCGTTTGGCAAAACAATTGCACCACGGACTTGTTGATCAGCGTGACGAGAATCAACGCCAAGCTTTACGTGAACTTCTACGGTTTCGTCAAACTTAGCGGTTGCTGTTTTGACGCAAATCTCCATAGCTTCATCGTTTTCATATAATTTAGTTTTGTCGACAAGCTTTGCGCTATCGACATATTTCTTACCATGTTTCATTGGTTTTCCTCCCTATTGAGTGGTAAAATCGGATTATTTCCTCCCACCCGGGTTAAATCAATCGACTACTTCGATGCCCATGCTACGTGCAGTTCCAGCTATCATACTCATAGCTGTTTCTACGTTTGCAGCATTTAAGTCTGGCATTTTTTGTTCAGCAATCTTCTTGACCTGTTCGCGGGTAATTTTTGCTACTTTATTCTTATTTGGCACACCGGAGCCACTCTCGATACCACAAGCCTTTTTAATAAGGACTGCAGCCGGAGGGGTTTTCGTTACAAAAGTAAACGAACGATCGGCATAAACCGTAATAACAACAGGAATAATCAAACCTGCATCATTTTTAGTGCGCTCATTAAATTCCTTAGTGAACGCCATAATGTTGACACCATGCTGGCCTAATGCCGGACCGACAGGCGGCGCCGGAGTAGCTTTACCAGCAGGAATCTGAAGCTTAATAAAGCCAGTGACTTTTTGAGCCATTTTTTGCACCTCCAAAATTAGTGGTAAAACACGGAACAAAACTTAAATTTAATTGCTCCTCCCACGGTGGGGCCACACAGCCCCTGTGTAATAGATATGCCCAAACACCTATTACAACAACTAGTCCAATAACTCCACTTGAGACAACTCAAGCTCGACGGGCGTGTATCGCCCAAACATATTAACAAGAACCTTAACGTAATTATTTTGCGTATCTAGTTCCTCAACGGTACCGACACTGTCCTCTAAAGGACCATCGATAATAACAACTTGCTCGCCAACGCTATAAGAAACTTCCACAGTATTTTTTTCTACACCGAGCCGCTTAACTTCCGCATCCGTGAGCGGAATAGGTTTCGAAGACGGGCCGACAAAGCCGGTACATCCACGTATATTGCGGACAACGTACCAAGTATCATCAGTCATCACCATTTTGATAATGACGTAACCTGGGAAGACTTTACGTTCGACGTCACGTTTTTTATTATCTTTAATCTCAGTGACAGTCTCGGTTGGTACATACACTTCTTGAATTAAATCTCGAAGACCTCTGTTTTCGATAGTTTTTTCAAGATTCGAAGCCACTTTATTTTCATAGCCCGAATAAGTGTGTACAATGTACCATTTTGCTTCTTCTGGCATAGTTTCCCTCCGACTGACTTTAGTGGGCAATATTCATTATAGAACCAAGGCCTAATGTCAGAAGAAAGTCAAACGCACCTATAAAACTTGCCGCAATGACAATCGACGACAACACGACGCCAGTATTTTTAAAGGTGGTTTTGATTGTAGGCCATACGATTTTTTTCATCTCGTACTTACAATCAGGGAAAAACTTCCCGATTCTTTGAATGATATTGGGTTTCTTCTCAGCATTTTTCTTAGCAGCCATAGTTTATACCCCTTCCGTCAAAATTACTTTGTTTCTTTATGCAAAGTATGTTTTTTGCAGAACCTGCAGTACTTGTTCATTTCAAGTCTATCAGGATCATTCTTTTTGTTTTTCATTGTGTTGTAGTTACGCTGTTTGCACTCTGTGCAGGCTAATGTAATTTTTATACGCATGACGGCACCTCCCGGAAATCGGAAATTTTTAGCCTCCCTCTAAAGAGTACAAAAAACTAGCCCTTATAGAGGTACATATACTATAACATAATTTTTACTTATTCGTCAAGCATTTTTTGCTAATTTTTCTGCGCGGCGTTTAAGGTATCTGAGATGAAGGTACTTTTGCGTTTAATTTTCTCAGGCTTTATCTTTTTGCCCCTCAATTTAAACGCTTCTTTCATCGCAGATTTTAGTTCATCACTAACCGCTGCACTAATTTTTTCTCGCGCAGACACATCCTCAATAGCGTTTAGAAAAACTATTGTTATTATACTTCTTGTATCGAGGTCACCAGAGTTATATAAATTGCTAAACACCGTGCATAACTTTTTGAATTTGTCTTTTGGAGCTCCCGTCGTTAACGTTTCCTTAATTAATGGCAGTGCCTTTTCTCTTGCAAATGTTACCCCTCGAAAGTTCTCATAAGAATTTTTTTCTTCTTGCACAGCCTCTTTTAACTCCGGAAATACACTTGCAATCCTGTTCATCAAAAACAACGGATTCGTCGTATTTTCGTCATCGGCCTTTTTCTTCTTTTTAGAAACAGCTTTTTTTCCAGCATTTCTTACAGCCCCCCCAAGTGTATCTGCAAAATCTGCTGCGATATCTTTAGCCTCTCTTTCGGTATCATTTTGAGGGTCGAACAACCACGTAGATAAAATTTTCCCACTTACTGCATTACCATTTTCAACACTACATTCCGACAGCTCAAATTTATTGTTTTCTTCATCAAAAAATACCTTGTACCCAATCGAGTCTTTTGCAAATAAAATGGTACCTTCTTTACTGCTAAGCCTAGTAAAACCTCTTTTAATTAGCACTTCACTCAGCTTTTCTTCTATAATTTTGAACGCTTTGTTTATCATGAATTTCCACTCCATTGTGTTTTTAAATTTATTTTAACATATTTTGCTAGCAAGTACCAAAAAAGTTTACGTGTATACGCTTGCCATTATTTACTTAGTGCCTCAAAAACAGCCACGGCGCAGGCAACTGTCGCACCAACCATTGGATTGTTACCCATGCCAATAAGGCCCATCATCTCAACATGCGCCGGCACAGAGGATGAACCTGCAAATTGAGCATCGCTGTGCATTCTTCCCATGGAATCCGTTAGACCATAGGAGGCAGGACCTGCCGCCATATTGTCCGGATGTAACGTACGACCAGTTCCACCGCCAGAGGCCACAGAGAAATATTTTTTGCCATTTTCTAGCGCCCATTTTTTATACGTGCCAGCAACAAGATGCTGAAAACGTGTTGGGTTAGTTGAATTTCCTGTAATGGAAATATCTACGCCCTCGTGCTGCAAAATAGCAACACCTTCTCGAACGTCATCAGCACCAAAACAACGCACCTTCGCTCTATCGCCAGATGAAAATGCCTTCTCTTGAACAATCGTCAAAGCACCCGAAAAATAGTCAAAGGCAGTCTGCACGTATGTAAAACCATTAATGCGAGAAATTATGTATGCTGCATCTTTACCCAAACCATTTAGAATAACCCTTAATGGTTGCTTACGAGCCTTGTTGGCGGTTTTAGCTATACCAATTGCTCCCTCGGCTGCCGCAAAAGACTCGTGACCCGCTAAAAAGGCAAAACATTTCGTATCTTCGCTCAGCAACATTGCCCCTAAATTGCCGTGACCTATACCCACGTTGCGTTGCTCTGCCACAGAACCTGGTATACAAAAAGCCTCTAGCCCAACACCAATGAGTCGAGCAGCATCAGAAGCCGTTTTCGCACCACTCTTTATGGCAATTGCACACCCTAACGTGTACGCCCAACAAGCATTCTCAAATGCAATTGGCTGTACTTTTCGTACAATGGAAAACGCGTTCACACCAGCGTCTTTACATATATTTCTCGTCTCTTCCAGAGAAGTTAAATCATATTTCTGCAAACAAGCAGAGACTTTTTCCATCCGACGCTCTTTGCCTTCGAAATTTATAAAATTACTCATCCTCGCACCCCTTTATTCATTTCTTGGGTCAATATACTTAACAGCTTCATCGTACTGTCCGTATGTTCCAATGTTTTTTTCAAAGGCTTCATTCGGTGCAATACCCTTACGAATATTTTCTAACATTTTGCCAAGCCTTACAAACTTATATCCACAAACTTCATCATCAGCATTTAGCCCTATCGACAATATGTATCCTTCTGCCATCTCTAAGTATCGTACTCCCGTGCGACAAGTGCTATACATAGTTCCAACTTGCGAACGAAGTCCTTTTCCTAGGTCTTCCAAACCCGCTCCTATCGGCAAACCACCCTCAGAAAAAGCCGTTTGTGTTCGACCATATGCCAGTTGTTTAAAAATTTCTCGCATAGCCACATTTATAGCATCACAAACTAAATCAGTATTTAGAGCCTCTAAGATGGTCTTACCTGGTAAAATTTCAGCTGCCATAGCCGCTGAGTGCGTCATTCCGGAACAACCGAGTGTTTCAACGAGAGCTTCCTCGATAATGCCTTTTTTCACGTTGAGCGTTAACTTACATGCGCCTTGTTGCGGCGCACACCAGCCTATTCCGTGCGACAAACCAGAAATATCACTTATCTGGTACGCTTTTATCCATTTCCCCTCCTCGGGAATCGGTGCCGGTCCATGATTTGGGCCTTGCTTTACTTGGCACATATTTTTGATTTCATCGGTATAATTCACGGGTAAGTTCCCCCTTCGTCGGTTTAAAATATTGCTTCTCAAATTATAAAAGTATTCCTAAGATTATACAAGGCTTAGGCTCCGCTTAATAACATGTTATTTTTGCTCTCCTTCTTTTTTAATCATCTCATACAGACACCCTAGCGCATCAGATAACGTTCCCACTTTATCAATAACACCTTCATCGACGGCCTCTTTCCCCTCTAAAACCGTACCGATATCCATATCAAGTTCGCTAGTATTCATGGCAAGTTCTAAAAAATGTTCCGGTGAAATATTTGAGTTATCCGAAACAAATTGTTTAATTCTGTTTTGCATTCGCTTTAGGTACTCAAAAGCCTGGTGTGTACCAAGTGTTGTGCCGCTTGTTCGCACGGGATGAACCATCATTGAAGCCGACTTTGCTATAAAAGTTTTCTTGGCCGAGACTGCCAACGGTACACCGATGGAATGCCCACCACCTATAACCATCGAAACAGTTGGCTTTTTCATTCCAGCAACTAACTCTGCAAGTGACAGCCCTGCCTCAATGTCGCCACCAACAGTATTAAGTAAAATTAGTAACCCATCTATTGAGGGGCTCTCCTCTATGGCGACCAGCTGAGGTATTACTTTTTCGTATTTCGTAGTTTTTACAGAATCTTCAGCATAGTTGTGACCTTCAATCTCACCTACAATCGTTAAACAATAAATCGTATACTCTCCGTTTGTTACAACAACTGCGCCAGTCTCATTAATCTGCTCAATTTGAATTTTACTAGCAGGATTAGCTTCACTAATATTCTCATCTACCGTCTCATCCGAGTTGTTTGCTGTCAAGTCTTTATTTTTTTGCATAAAAAAGCCACCTCCACAAATATTCTTTGCAAAAGTGACCTCACCATTCATTAGTTACTCTTTTTTTACACTAAGCTAGCTCGGGCTTTTCGCCAACATATTTTCTTCGGTCCTCCGTTCCGGCCGCGAGGCCAACGAAAATAAATTTTTATTTTCGTTGTGGCCCCAGGCTTACGCCGGGGACTGGCCGAAAGCCCCGTTGGGGCTTTCGGCGCCTCGCGGCGCGGCTACGGCGAGCGAAAATAATTTTTTCTTATACAAAAAAGCCACCTTCACAAGACTTAATTGCAAAAGTGGCCATAGCCCTGGTTATTTATTCTTTTTTATCGCTAAAACCTCTAAGGCTTTTTCAACAATATCTTCAGCACGCATGTTATACTGCTCTTTTAGGTATGGCATTTTACCTACCTGACCAAATTTGTCATCTACGCCGATAGCCCTAAGCGGTACTGGATGTTCTTCCATCAAAACCTCACACACCGCAGACTTAAGACCTCCAATTAAGTTGTGGTTCTCCACAGTTAAAACAGCGCCAGTCTTTTTAGCTGAAGCAACAACAGCACCTCTGTCAATCGGTTTTATCGTGTGAATATTTATAATTTCCGCATCAATTCCACGCGACTCTAACGCCTTATTCGCCTCTAGGGTTTCACTTACCATGATACCCGAGCAGAATATACTCAAATCTTTTCCATCTTTAATCTTAGCTGCCTTAAAAAGTTCAAATTCATGGTTCTCATCAAAAATGTCCGGAGTTACCTTTCTGAAAGTCCTAATGTAAACTACGCCATTATAATTTACGATTTGCGGCAAAGCTTTTTTTAGCTGAGTGTTATCAACCGGCTCAAAAATGACAACCTCCGGGATACTTCTAAGCACGCCGATGTCTTCCATACTCATGTGAGTGCCGCCATTAAATTCTGCACTGATGCCGGGGTCCGTCCCAATAATTTTGACATTTTGCTTTGCGTAAGCACACGAAATCGCAATTTGGTCACAAATTCTACGTGTTGCAAATGGCGTAAAAGTCGAGATAAAAGGAATCATCCCGTAACTGCTCATGCCTGCCGCTACGCATGCCATATTTTGCTCTGCTATACCTATATCCATAGCTCTGTCGGGGAATTTATTTTTTAAACTTGCAAGACCATTTGGTTTAGATAAATCTGAATCAATTAGTACTATGTTTTCGTTCTCGGCCATTAATTTTTCTAGCTCTGCTGCTAAAACTTGACGCATTTCCATTATACATTACCCTCCAATTCTGCCAGCCCTTGAGACATCATTTCTGCTGTAATCTGCATACTATGGTTGCCAGTTCCAGCATTTTCGGCAAAGGAAAGTCCTTTACCTTTTACTGTATTTAAGATTATCATTGAGGGTTTGTCGGCACGTTTTGCAGAAGTAATAGCGGCATCAATTTCATCGCAGTCATGGCCATCTTTTACCACAATAACATTCCATCCGAAAGAGCTCCATTTTTCATCGAGTGGTGCTATATCACAAATTTCGCTAAGAGGTCCATCCAGTTGCAATTTGTTGTAGTCCGTAAAGGCGATTACATTGCTAAGCTTATGTTGAGCTGTAAACATCGCCGCTTCCCAAATTTGTCCCTCTTGAGTTTCACCGTCACCAATGACTGTATAAATTGTTGCTCCGTCTTTTTTTATCTTAGAAGCCTTGGCAATGCCCATCGCACAAGAGAAACCTTGACCCAATGAGCCCGTTGTCATATCAACTCCGGGAGTTTTATTCATGTCGCAGTGGCTTGGCAAGTTTGTTCCTGGTTGGTTCAAAGTCAAAAGCCACTCCTCGTCGAAGTAACCCTTACTACACAACATAGAATATACCGCCGGCCCACTATGCCCCTTTGACACAATAAGTCTATCACGGCCCGGCATTTGAGGATTTTTCGGGTCAATGTTCATATGGTTTTCATAAAGGACAACCAAAAGTTCCACCATAGACAATGAGCCACCTATATGTCCAACACCCAGCGTACCGATAGTTTTTAATATAAGTTTTCTAATCTCACGGCATTTGCTACTCAAGTTCATTAAAGTTTCCTCCGCAAAAAATGTGATTAAGTTTGTTCAATTATATAATTTTTCTGCATTTCATGCAACGTTCGATTTTGTTGGAATAAACTTTAAATGTATTGCCCAAATAGCATAGATGAGATAAATTATCTATAATGATTGCAGTACAACCAATAACAAGGCAAAATGCTTATATAGACCTTCAGTCTTTATGAAACTTTGACAATGCCTTTAATAATTACCATTTTTACTAAATCTCATTGGTGCGAGCGCACTCTTTAAAGTACAGAGGTTAATGTAGGCTAAACTAACTAACAAATTCTTAATTGCGTTTTTATGAACTTAGGTATAAAAAATTTCATTAACATTTTAAGCAATCTGATGATTTTATTTTTTTTTACAAAAACCTTGACAAAGCCGCCTAAAAAACGTATAATATACACTGTAAGTAAATTAACTTACAAATTAGCAAAGAAAGGAGGTTTTTATCATGGCGAAAAAACAAGAAAAGAATGCAAAAAACGTAACGGAATATGTAGATCAAGTTTCTGGCGGTACCACGTATGATGTGTTTGGTGCTGCAAAAAGAGCACAACAAAGAAGGGAAGGCAAGCTAACCCCTGATGTTGGAACTTGGGTCTCATATGGAACTGCTCAACCTGGATATACAGATTCAACCAGACCAGATGACCACCAAATATACTATCCAGGTAGAGAGAACAGCGATTTTGGGAATGTTAGAGGTTAGCACAAACTAAATAACATAAAACACTATAAAAACCAGCTGCAGCTAATTAGCTGTACCTGGTTTTTTAGTTTGACTTTGCAAAAAAAATGGCATAGATATGATAATTTATCTATAACAGTCAACAAACTATCAGCAACAAGTTGAGATATTCATATAAATCTCAAACCCTATGAAGCTTTAGCAATACCACGACTTTAAACACTATGTAGATAAAATAACATGCTTTATGGTATAATAAATTTATTCTTTTTAGCTTGTAAATATATTACAGGAGGGTCAGGCATGGAGAAAAAACTTTTTCGTTGTGAAATTTGCAAAGAGGTAAATTTTGACGTAATTAAGGATGAACGCTTCAAAACAGGACGTATCTCCGTTACGATGTTTTTGCCTCTCAATAAGCTCACCGCATCTGTGTATGCATTACTACCATTTGTATTAACGCATTCTTGTCGAAAGTACCCCGATTTTACTAGCCTTCACCAACAACTTGCAACTTTATATGGCGCCTCGCTTTTCTCTGACGTCAACAAAATCGGCGATATGCAAGCTTTAACCGTTGGAGTTTCATTTCTCGACGACAAGTTTGCACTCGAGAAGGAAAATTTATCATCTCAGCTTACACAACTACTTTGTGATATTTTATTTGACCCATTGTTGGAAAACGGCACATTTAAAGAAGAAAATGTAAATCAAGAAAAACGTCAACTAATTGAGTTGATTGATTCTGAGTACAACGATAAAAGAATACTTGCAAAAATTCGATGTGAACAATTAATGTGCAAAGATGAGAAATTTGGAATTAGCCGTTTGGGCGACAAAAATACTGTCTCGAAAGTAACTCCAGATAATATTTTTGAGGCTTGGAAAAACGTCTTAAAAACAGCGAGAATCGAAATTATGGCACTTGGCGACTTGGATGAAAAATCTGCGTTAAATGTGTTTAAATCTGCTTTTGCCAAAATAAAACGAGAAAATATCGTAGACTGTAAAACTCAAATAATAAAAGAAGCTAACGAAGTTAAAGAGCAATATGATAGCATGGACATTGCTCAGTCTAAGTTGGTGATGGGTTTTCGTACGCATGCTGCACTTACAGACCCGGAAGTCATGGCAGCTCGTGTGGCAATCGCCCTATTTGGCGCAACTCCACAATCAAAATTATTTTTAAATGTGCGTGAAAAGTTAAGCTTATGCTATTATTGCTCTGCAAAGTACGACAGAAATAAGGGCATAATGATGGTACAAAGTGGCGTTGAGAAAAAAAATCTTGAGAAGGCTAAAGCCGAAATTTTAAATCAACTTGAAGAAATAAAAAAAGGGAATTTTACAGAAGCAGAACTCGACGACACAAAAAGAAGTTTGGCCAACAGTTACCGTACCATCGGAGACTTTTTGAGCGGACTTGAAAATTTTTACATCTCGCAATCTTTTGATGGTAAGTTTTTGCCGCCAGAAGAATTTGTCAAAAATATGTACAACACCTCGCGTGAGGACGTTATAAATGCAGCTGCGAAAATTACTCTCGACACAGTCTATGCGCTGGTCGGTAACGAGGAGGATGCACAATGATTTTAAAAGAGGTAAAAAGCACCAGAATCGGTGACAAGTATTTTTGCGTGGAACACAAATCTGGCCTTCGCGTGTTTGTTTATACAAAGCCTGGTTTTAGCTCGACCTATGCTATAATCGGTACAAAATACGGCTCTATAAATACGAGTTTTAAATCTTGTGGCCAAAATGAAGTTACTAAAGTTCCGGACGGAATTGCGCACTATCTTGAGCATAAGCTCTTTGAAAGCGAAGACGGAGATGCCTTTGCAAAGTATGCAAAAACCGGTGCCTGCGCGAATGCTTATACTTCGTTCGATATGACTTGCTACCTATTCTCGTGTACTGAGAAGTTTGAGGAATCCCTGAAAATCCTTTTAGATTTAGTTCAGTCGCCGTACTTTACAGAGGCTAATGTTGAAAAAGAACGTGGCATTATTGGCCAAGAGATAAAGATGTACGATGATGACCCTTCTTGGCGCGTTATGTTTAACTTGTTAAGGGCTATGTATCATAACCATCCTATAAAGGTGGATATTGCTGGTACAATCGAGTCTATAGCACAAATTACTCCGGATAATTTATATAAGTGTTATAATGATTTTTACAACCCTAACAACATGGTTCTGTGCGTTGCGGGAAATGTGAAGCCAGACGATGTTATGCGTATTGTCGATGAATCTATGAAGTCAAATGATAATAAAGTTCCTGAAGGTATTTTCCCAGAAGAACCCTATAACGTAGTAACAGATAGGATAGAACAGCATTTTGAAATAGCTATGCCAACTTTTCAGTTAGGCTTTAAAGAAAAAGTGGGAAAAACTCGCGCAACCGATGAGCAAATAGCTCAGACAGACATAATTTTGCATGCGTTGGCATCAAAGTCCTCTAAGCTTTATAAAAAATTGATGGACGAAAATTTGATAAACGATTCTTTTGGTTACGAATATTTTGAAGGCTTAGGATATGCTGCAGTTATTTTCTCTGGTGAGTCAAGTAACCCAGATAAAGCTGCTAAAATTATTAAACAGGCTATCGAAGAATTGCACACAAACGGTGTATCGCAGGAAGACTTCGAGCGAGCTAAAAAATTAGTCTACGGCCGAAATGTCGCCATGCTAAATAGCTCAGAGAATATCTCGAACGCAATGATGAATTTGGCCTTTGCGGGTAGAGAGCTGTTTCACGCCATTGAGTGCATTGCAAATACTACGCTGGAGCAAGTTAATGATAGGTTGAAGCAACAGCTTGATAACAATAATTCATCGCTTTCGGTAGTCCTACCTATGCCAGACAAAAAAGGTATTTAACATGTCGACGTTTTATAATGTTAGCTTCCCCGGCCTTAATCTTAATTTTAAAGTTTATCCGATTGCGTTCCGAGTCGGTGCTATTACAGTACATTGGTATGGCATTATTCTTTGCGTGGGCTTTTTGTTGGCTATTTGGTATGGCTTGGCTAACTGTAAACGCTTCGGTATTGATGAAAATTCATTGATTGATGCGACTATGGTGGGACTTGTTTGTGGAATAATCGGTGCTAGGCTTTATTATGTGCTGTTTTTTCCAGGTGACACCTTTTGGAAAGACCCCATTAAAATCTTGCACATTAATGAAGGTGGTATCGCTATTTATGGCGGAATTATCGGTGGTTTGTGTGGTGGCCTTTTGGTTGCCAAAAAGAAGAAACTTAATTTATTGGCTGCTCTAGATTTGGCTGCGTTAGGCTTTCTCATTGGACAAGGCATCGGTCGTTGGGGTAACTTTATGAATCAGGAAGCATTCGGTTCGCAGACAGATTCTCTCTTTCGTATGGTTAGCGAGAATACGGGCGGTCTTGCAGTACATCCCTGCTTTTTATATGAGTCACTTTGGTGCTTGCTAGGATTTATAATTTTGCATCTCTGGCGCACTAAGTTTCGCAGTTTTGATGGCCAGATTTTTTTACTTTATTTGATATGGTACGGACTAGGGCGTTTCTTTATCGAATCTTTGCGCACAGACAGCTTGATTTTACCCGGCGTTAATTTGAAAGTATCTCAAGTGGTTGCTATCGTTACAGCTTTAGTTGGAATCGTATTGTTGTTTAAGTTCAGAAAACAAAAAGTTAGTTCTCTTTAGTTTCATTCAAGAGCTTACCTGCAGCAGCGGGAGCCCTTGGCTCGAAACAATCATGTCATGATTGTTTCGAGCAGGAAGCTCGCCAAAGGCGAGCTTCCTCGTTCAAAAATAATGTTTTTGAACGCAAGGGCTCCGCGCGCAGGTAAGCACGTAACCATTTTCTTTAGATAAATATTATGAGGTGATTTATATTGTTATTTCCGCGCGAACAAATTAGAAATTTCAGCATTATAGCGCACATTGACCATGGAAAATCCACACTTGCCGACCGCATTTTGGAGCTGACTGAATCGGTGGCGACGAGGGAAATGTCTGCGCAACTGTTGGATAATATGGAGCTAGAAAAGGAGCGCGGAATTACTATCAAGGCACGCGCGGTGACACTTTTATACAAGGCTGACGATGGGAAGGACTACATTTTCAATTTAATTGACACACCAGGTCACGTAGACTTCAACTATGAGGTTTCGCGCTCTTTGGCGGCGTGTGAGGGTGCTGTACTTGTGGTAGATGCATCTCAAGGAATCGAGGCACAAACTCTGGCGAATACATATTTAGCCGTAGATGCAGGTCTTGAGATTGTTCCAGTAGTAAACAAAATCGACTTGCCGAGTGCTGATCCTGAGCGCGTTAAGGGCGAAATCGAGGATATAATAGGGATTCCAGCTGATGAGGCACCATTAGTTTCGGCAAAAACGGGCCTAAACATAAAAGACGTGTTGGAGAGCATTGTAAAGGTAGTTCCGCCGCCTAGTGGTGACCCGGAGAAACCATTGCAGGCGCTGATTTTTGACTCATATTATGATGCATACAAAGGTGTCATAATTTATGTACGTATAAAAGATGGCTCGGTTAGAGTTGGCGATGAAATAAAGCTAATGGCGACTGATGCCAGGTTTACTGTTGTTGAGTGTGGATTTTTACGTGCAACTAGCATTGAACCTCGAAGCGAACTAGTTGCAGGAGAAGTTGGTTATATAGCGGCATCGATAAAGTCTATAAATGATGCTCGTGTTGGAGATACTGTTACAACCGTGCAAAACCCAGCTAAAGAGCCGCTACCTGGATATCGCGCAGTTAACCCAATGGTATTTTGCGGAATTTATCCAGTGGACGGTTCAAAGTATGGCGACTTACGGGATGCTCTTGAAAAACTACAGCTTAACGATGCATCTTTATCGTTTGAGCCAGAAACATCGGTAGCGCTTGGTTTTGGTTTTAGGTGCGGTTTTTTAGGCCTTTTGCATATGGAGATTATTCAAGAGAGACTCGAGCGAGAGTACAATTTTGACATCATTACAACAGCGCCTAGTGTAATTTACCGGCTAACTAAGACGGACGGCGAAATCGTTTATATCGACAACCCAACGAATTATCCGGAGACAAGTGTTATCGTTAAAGCGGAGGAGCCGATGACCAATGCTCATATTTACGCACCTTCTGATTATGTTGGAAATATCATGGAGCTTTGCCAGGAACGTCGCGGTGCATTTAAGGATATGAAGTATCTTGATGATACGCGTGTTGACATTCATTACGAGCTACCTCTTAACGAGATTGTATATGACTTTTTCGATACATTAAAATCAAAAACACGCGGCTATGCCTCTTTTGACTACGAAGTGATTGGATACACGGAATCAGACCTAGTAAAACTCGACATAATGCTAAATGGAGATATCGTTGATGCGTTATCCTTTATCATACATCGAGAAAAAGCTTATCAGCGTGCAAGAAAAATGGCTGAAAAACTTAAAGAGAAAATTCCGCGCCAGCTCTTCGAAGTTCCAATTCAGGCTTGTATTGGTGGTAAAGTCATTGCTCGCGAGACCGTTAAAGCTATGCGAAAAGACGTTCTTGCCAAGTGCTATGGCGGAGATATCACTCGAAAGAAAAAGCTACTTGAGAAGCAAAAAGAAGGTAAGAAACGTATGCGGCAAATCGGAACAGTTGAGGTTCCTCAAGATGCATTTATGTCGGTGCTAAAACTTGATGATTAAATAATGAACGCAGCAAAAACAGGGGGCCCGGCTTCGCCAAAAGAATTATAGTTCTTTTGGCGAAAACCGACCAAGATCGGTCGGTTAGTCGAAAAAAAATTTTTTCGACTGCCGGGCCCCCTGTTTTGGTAAGCTGCTTTTTAGTAAGGGAGTTCTTATGAGACCTATAGGATTGTATATACATATACCTTTTTGTGAGAACAAGTGTCCGTATTGTGATTTTTATTCACTTAAGGCTGAGATAGATATAATGAATCGATATACAAATATGGTTTGTGAGACGCTTCTAAACTACGCTAAAAATATGGAGTTATCTTTTGATACAGTTTATTTTGGAGGCGGAACCCCGAGTTTACTTGGAAACAAAAACTTATCAAAAATAATGAACACGATTCGCGATAATTTCAACTTGTGCGCTAGCGAGGTAACGTTAGAAATCAATCCAACCAGCTCGGCCAAACTAGATTTTATACGCTTAAAAGATTCTGGAATTAATCGTTTATCTATTGGAGTACAGTCTGCTTTTTATGAAGAGTTAAAAGAACTAGGACGAAAGCATAGTGTCCAAGATGCTGAACTTACCATAAAAATGGCCCAGCAAACTGGCTTTAATAATATATCTTTGGACTTAATGATTGCAGTGCCGGGGCAGACAAAAAGCTCGCTTAAACAATCTATAGATTTTTGTGTTGCGCAGAAGGTCCAACATATTTCGGCTTATCTGTTAAAGATAGAAAAAAATACGCCTTTTTATAAAATGCAAGATCAGCTAAACTTAAAGGACGATGACGAACAAGCAGAGTTGTACTTGTATTTAGTTGATGAATTAGACAAGCGAGGGTTTAAGCAATATGAAACTTCAAATTTTGCCAAAAAAAGCTATGAAGGTCAACACAACTTAAAATACTGGAATGCCGAAGAGTATTTAGGAATTGGACCATCAGCACACTCATTTATTAATGGCCAAAGATTTTTTTATCCTCGCTCGTTAGCTGATTTTTTATCCGGGAAAATAAAAGTTGTTGAAGATGGTATCGGAGGAACTCCGGAAGAATATGCGATGCTTAGATTACGACTTCGTGAAGGCCTAAATAATAAAGCTTTCAAAAAAAGATTTGGCATTGATATTCCTCGAGTTTATTTTGAAAAAGCAAGTTTATATCAAAAAAATGGTCTTACATATGTCGATGAAAACAATATTAGTTTTACTTCTAAAGGCTTTTTGCTCTCCAACGCATTAACTTCCCAAATTATTTTATAATAACCCTATAATTTTGCGCTTTTATAAAAAAACATTTTCCTAAGGCTTGACAAAAATGTTGTAAAGCACTAAAATAATATTGTTCGAACAAAATTATTTAGTAAAAGGAGTGCTTTTATGAAAAAGAAAAAAGGGTTAATAGTCGGAATAAGTGCAGTTATTTTGGCTTTATCAGCTGTTCTAGTTTGGAAGTTCGTTCTGGTAACACCACAGGCAACAGTTGAGCAAAGCATACCTAGTTCACCATCAGTTGAATTATCTGAAGAAGAGCGCATTTACAAAGAGCTCATAGGCAATTTAACTGATGTCATTAATGACTCTGAAAAAGCGCAAATACAAACATTAATAAAAAAATTAATTGATATTGAAAACCAGGGTGATGATAAAACCCAAAAAGTACCTGTGTATAAGGAAATTATCGAAATATTAGACGCTGTTACATTGCGTGCGCACAGTGCGGAAGACCTGGAAACATATAAAAAATACTACGATGCCACACAAGACGTAACAAACGGTTTGATAATTTCGGAACAATATCAATATGAAATTATATCTGACGGCAGTATTGCGGCCTTAACACCCGTAAATGCATCACAACTTGAGCAACATAAACAGCTTTGGGAAAAAACTAAAACAATAATTCCATTTAACTTATTAACTGGTATCAAATACTTTGTTCCGTTTACACCGCCAAAAAAAGAGAGCTATGCTGGCGGATTTATGCAACCAATTGATTTTTCTGCTAAACCATATGAATGGAGCCTTGGCATAGCAACCATCGCAGATGAAAAGATTTTACCGTATATTTTTATTCATGAATATGGTCACTATATTTCTCTAAAAGACACGACACTTAAATTTACTGATGATTTTGCGAATCTAACCGCTGATGATGGCGAACTTATACAAAATTTTCTTATAGGTTGTAATGGACATATCGCAGAAGAACTTGACCATATTGATAAAAACAAGCACTATCTCTTCTATGCAAGGCATAAAGACGATTTTGTTTCTAAATATGCGGCAAGCAACTCGTTGGACGATTTTGCAGAAAGTTTTGCTCACTTTGTTATGGGCTCTACTTATGATTCAGAAATTTTAAAGAAAAAAATGAAATTTTTTGAGGACAGACCAGAGTTAGTTAACATGAAAAATCAAATATTAGCTAACTTAAAAAAGAACGGTATAGAAGAAATCATTACTGCAACGGAATAAGAGTTTTAAAAGCCGCAGAGTAAATCTGCGGCTTCGTTTATGTTATGCAATTAAATATCTTTATAAAATATAATAAAGACCACATCTCTGCAGTCTTTACTATATTAGGAGAAATTTTATTTTACTTTAAAAGTTCTTGTAATCATAGTTGTGTCGTTTTGCTCTTCTTGTTCTGTCTGTCCTGCTTTGGAAACCCTAACAGTCACATCAGAATCATCTTGCAAAACATAAGCTTCATAGACTTTTTTTGTTTCGCCTGGCTTTACTTCTGTTATCATATTTTCAATATCAGTTGGGCCATCGGCGATATCAGCCTGAGAACACGCTGTATCATTTTGATAAGCTTCTGCAGATAAGACATTTGCAAACTTCACTTTTTTGCTTGAGTTGTTTGTAAACGAATAAGATACCATTACAGATTTCTTATTGTTTTTTGACTGTATAACCTCAGCTGCGTCTATAGAAACCTTAAAGTCACCTATTGTGCCTTCTTTTTCTTGCGTAGCCTTAGGTTCTGGCTCATGTGTGTTATCTTCTGATTGGCTTTGCGATTGATTATCGCTATTAATAGAAACATTAGATTGATTTGAACCACATGCAGCAAAAGTTGTTGCCATTGCCACGAGCATTAACATTAATGCAGTTTTTTTCATAACTCAACCCTCTTTCATATCATTGAATGTAAGTTTAACATATACAACAAGCAAATACAAGAACTTATTTTAAGTTTGTCATATAAACCCAAATACGTCTAATGTTTATGTTGAAAGCTCCAAACTAGTTTTATACAAGTCGATATCAAACGACTTTTTCCTGTCCAATCCCTCTAAAATATCATATGCCACTATTTTACCACGATTCATCGCAATAACTTTAGAGCCTTCCGATTCACAAAGAACTTCTACAGCTTTTGCTCCCATCGCACTTGAGATTACTCTATCTCGAGCGGTAGGTGAACCGCCTCGCTGCACATGTCCTAAAACCGTTGTTCGTGTAATAACGCCGGTTTCGTTTTCAATTTGTTGAGCAATTACATCAGAGTCTCCTGCACCTTCCGCTACAATAACTATGAAGTGACTCTTCCCCATATCCCGAAGTTTTTTTATTTTTTCAATTACATCTTTGTGTAAGTCAAAACTTACCTCTGGTACTAGTATTGCCGTAGCTCCTACAGCTATTCCTGTCTGCAAGGCAATATTTCCGCAATGTCGCCCCATCACCTCAACAACACTGCACCTCTCAAATGCTTCTGTAGTGTCTTGAATCTTATCAACCATCTGCATCGCTGTATTGACGGCCGTATCGAAACCTATCGAATACTCACTACAAGGTAAATCATTATCAATTGTTCCTGGAACTAAAGCACAGGGAACTCCTGCTTCACTAAGCTCCATTGCACCTCGTAATGAACCATCTCCGCCAATAACAATTAGTCCATCTAAACCTAAACGTTTACAATTATCCCTCGATTGTAAAACGCCCTCTTTGGTAATAAATTCTTTGCTTCGAGCTGTATATAAAATGGTTCCACCTTTGTTAATAATATTCGAGACAGAGTTAAAATCCATAGGAATAGCATCTCCTGCAAGTAACCCTCTATACCCGCGACGAATGCCGAAAACTTGCAAACCTCTGCTGATGCCAACCCTAACTACTGCCCTAATAGCTGCGTTCATTCCCGGCGCATCTCCACCGCTTGCCAGAACACCAATTTTTTTCATGTTCATAAAGCTTCCTCCAATATAACTCCGTTTTATGCCATTATATCACAGACAAAACATTAATCAACACCAACTTTAAATTTAGCTCAACTTGTTTTGTGTAGTTTTCTGCTAGTCTCGCCGCCGCGAGGCCATAAGAACCACAAATTTTGTGGTTCTTATGTAACCAGCACTCCCTGAGTGCTGGTTAGGCTCCATAAAAATTATGGAGCCGCCTCGCGGCTGGCCCACTGGCCAAGCAGTTATCTTGGTTTCAAGGCTCTCTTTACGTTATTCTTTCATTACGACATTTTTATCTCCTAACTGATTTCTCAGCTCCCCAACAAGTATATCATTCTTTGATATCCACAATTTTCGAGGTGCTAATGTTAATTTTTTTTCATCCTCAAGAAAAATATACACTGGCGTATGTCCCTCAAAAATACTCAATAAAAGCACAGCCCTTTTGTACTCAAAGCACTCTTTATTTTTCACTTTCAAGTATAGACCGGGATTTTTCAATGGTTGCTTAGGCTCCGACGTTTGTTCTTGTATAGCGTTCGGATTTGGTGCTGAAACAATTTTATCGCATATAAGTTTTGGTTCTTCGTCCTCCCGAACGCTAAGTCTTGCATGAATCTCAACTATGTTACCGTCCCTGAGCAAAAACGAACTTTTCTCGAGCACAGAGCCAAAAACCATCATTTCCATCGTACCGAGCATATCTTCTATCATGACGTACGCAAAGGTGTTATTATTTTTTGAGGTCTTTAGTTTAACATCTGAAACAATTGCTAAAATTTTCACTCTATCGCCATCTCGATATTTAGGATTTTCTTCCTTTGAGAGATTAACTATATCTCCAATTTTAGCGTAATTTTGAGTTTTTATAAGCTCAGCAAACTCTGCCATTGGGTGCCCTGACAAATATAGCCCCGTCATTTCTTTTTCCATTTTTAAGAGTTCTTCTTGAGGAAACTCACACAAATCCGGCATTTCAATTTGAGCCTCTACATCAGTTTTCATTGTATCGAAAAATCCAATTTGGCCCTCAATATTATTTTTCCGTTCAGTCGCTAGTCCCTCAAATATGCCATCAAGAACAGATAACATCTGACGTCGATTTGCGCCTAAGTTATCGAAGGCGCCTCCCTTAACTAGGTTCTCGACGACACGCTTTTGCATATTTTTCCCATACATGCGCTTACAAAAGTCGTATAAAGAGGTAAACCTGCCATTTTTTCGTTCTTCGATTATCTGCTCAATCGGAGCGCGTCCTATACTTTTTATCGCCAACAGACCAAAACGAATATTATCACCGTCCACAGTAAAGCGGTCTTCGCTCTCGTTAACATCCGGTGGCAAAACATTAATTCCCAAACTTTTGCACTCATCAATATACTCAACAATCTTATTTATGTTGTCCAAGACGCTCGTGATGAGAGCTGCCATGTACTCCTTAGGATACTTGCACTTGAGATAAGCAGTCTGGTACGAGATAATCGCATATGCTGCAGCGTGAGATTTATTAAAAGCGTATGAGGCAAAACTTTCCATCTCAGAGTAAATGCTCGAAGCTACTTCTTCGCTTATACCACGACGAATACAACCTTCCACCTCGACGTTGCCATTATCATCTACAAGGCCATGTATAAAAATTTGATGCTCTCTCTCCATGACGTCTTTTTTCTTTTTAGACATAGCACGTCGAACGATATCTGCCCTGCCGAGCGAAAAACCAGCTAACTTGCGGAAAATTTGCATAACCTGCTCTTGATAGACAATACAACCGTAAGTCACGTTAAGGATATCTGACAAAAGCGGGTGCTTATACTTAATCCTATCCGGATGATGCCGGTTCTCGATATACTGCGGAATAGAACTCATCGGGCCCGGACGATACAGCGAAATAACTGCAATTAAGTCCTCTATGCTATCTGGTTTGAGTTGCATTAAAACGTTTTTCATGCCAACCGATTCGTACTGAAAAACTCCCTGCGTTAACCCTTTTGACATCATTGCAAAGACTTCTTTATCGTGCAAATCAATGTTCTCTATCCGAAATTCCGGATCAAAATTGTTAACCATTTTTTCTGTGTCTTTTATCACAGTGAGCGTGCGAAGACCCAAAAAGTCCATCTTTAAAAGTCCCAGTTCCTCAAGCGTTGTCATGGTAAACTGAGTTACAATAGCCTCGTCGTTTTTGGCAAGCGGCACATACTCACTAACTGGTTGCTCAGTTATAACAACACCCGCTGCATGCGTAGAGGCATGTCTAGGCATTCCTTCAAGCTTTTGGGCCATATCGATGAGCTCTTTTATTTTAGGATTTTCCTCATATTTCTTGCGCAAGTCAGCTGAAGTAGAAAGTGCTTTTTTTAAAGTCACACCGAGCTCCATTGGCACCAGCTTTGCTACAGAATCAACCTCCGCATAAGGTATAGCTAACGCACGCCCAACATCACGAATCGCACCTCTGGCGGCCATTGTGCCAAAGGTTATAATTTGCGCAACGTGGTCGGAGCCATATTTTCGTATAACATAATCTATAACTTCTTGGCGCCGCACATAGCAAAAATCGATGTCAAAATCCGGCATACTTACACGTTCCGGATTTAAAAAGCGCTCAAAAAGCAAGTTATATTTTATCGGGTCGATACCGGTAATACCGATACAATACGCCGCTAAGCTGCCCGCACCAGAGCCTCTTCCTGGGCCAACGGCTATTCCTGCACTTTTTGCATATCGTACAAAGTCGTGCACAATAAGAAAATAATCGACATAACCCATTCTTTTTATCGTAGAAAGCTCATACTCCAAGCGTGTAATAAGCGAGTCATCTGGATTTTCACCGTAATTTTTACGCAAGCCATTATAGCATTGTTCTCTAAAGTACTCATAATGGTCTTGATTATTCGGCACATCAAAGTGTGGCAGCTTCGTTTGTCCAAATTCAAACTCTACGTTACACTGCTCAGCTATTTTAACGGTATTTTCTATGGCACCCTCGTAGGCACCAAAAAGCTCCTGCATTTCCTCGGTTGACTTAATATAAACCTGATCCGTGCCAAAGTCCATCTTATCGTCGTCTTCCACCGTATGGTTTGTCTGTATGCACAACAGGACCTCATGCATACGGCTATCCTCGCGAGTTATGTAGTGGCAGTCATTCGTCGCAACCATGGGAATCCCTGTTTCTTGAGAGAGCCTTTTCAGCATCGGTAAAATTCGGAGTTCGTCAGCTAAACCATGATTTTGCAACTCTATATAAAAATTATCTTTACCAAAAATTTCTTGATATTTTTCTGCAACAACTTTAGCTCTGTCGTAATCGTTACGATTAAGTGCCCTGGGGATTTCTCCCGCAAGGCACGCCGACAAAGCTATAAGACCCTCGCTATGCTGACGCAATAAATCTTCATCTATGCGAGGCTTGTTATAAAATCCCTCGATGAACGACAGAGAGACCATTTTTATTAGGTTTTGATACCCAATATTATTTTTACAGAGCAAAACCAGATGATAAATCTCCGAGTCAAGTTCGCGCACCTTATCAAAGCGGCTACGTTTAGCAACATAGACCTCACAGCCAATGATTGGTTTTATACCTTCACTTTTAGCTGCCTT
Organism: Acutalibacteraceae bacterium; assembly: GCA_045540315.1. Classification (GTDB taxonomy): domain Bacteria; phylum Bacillota; class Clostridia; order Oscillospirales; family Acutalibacteraceae; genus CAG-557. Next base: position 107,930 of record JAZQHA010000053.1, read on the forward strand.
ATAGAAGTCCATCACACCGTACATAGAGCCGTGGTCAGTTATTGCAATGGCATGTTGTTCTAACTCTTTCGCTCGTTTTACCATATCCTTAATACGGCACGCACCATCTAATAAGCTATACTCGCTATGCACATGTAGATGCACAAACCTACTCATAACAGTTCTCCATAAAAAATTGATATTTACATCATACAAAGTTTCTTGCGAAAAATAGATACTGAATCCGCGTTATTGTAAAAACCATTATAATTTTTCAATGGTTTAACTCCCGATGTTGTTCTCCCAATTCTCTATAACTCCTTCAAGCGTTTTTGACAATACCTGAAGTTTGTCGTTTTTGTCTGTAGGCAACGCGCTAGGTTTGCACCAATAATTCAAGTGAGCCATGTCATGTTCATCATAAACTTGTCCATTTATTGATTTAGCCCAAGCTCTCCCCATATCAATTTCCGCTTGACACTTCTCTTGTTGTTTCATACCTGCTTTTAAAGCATCAACACACGCTGGATAATAATGTGTATATATGGCATTTGCATGGTTTCCCCTATCGTCCATATTCCACGGCCATTTTATTTCCTTAGGGAAACAGTTTGAGTTTGTCTGTAATTTTCCTATTGCACTCAAAATTTCACAACCCTTTTTCGCATCCGCCGGACCGAAGTTAGATTTGGGGTTAACTATCCAACCCAAATTATCCCTCATTATCGCCGCACATACATCACGTCTCAGGTTGCTGTCCTGATAGGCTACATAACCTTGATGACCAGCATACCCTATAGCCCCTATAGCCGCAGTTGCTGCCATATAAACACCTGGCCAAAACCCTCTTCTTCGTGCCATAGCTTGACCTTGCCCCAATCCTCGTTGCACCCCTCGCTCATATGCCGCACCGACATTCCTTGCTATCTCCACAACGTTCCTTCCAGTATCTATGGCTTGCATCAATCTTGAGTATTCAGCCGCATTAGCTTCTACCGCTTCTAGGAATTGATTTGCTTGTGCTGCTAGTGCTGCTACTTGTCCTGGTGCTGGTGCTGCTGGTGCTGCTTGTCCTGCTGCTCCTCCAAACAACAAAGATATTGCTAATAATACAGAAATTATACTACTCATTGTACTATCCTCTCCCAAAAATAAATTTAAATTAATAAACAAGTTTAATTATACCGTTAAAGGTATAAAAAGTCAAGATATTTTTATCTATTTTGTTTGCATGCACAAAAAAGATTGTCGACAAAACAAATTTATTAAAACCCAAACAATCTCATACATATTGTTTTTCTGTAACCATAATTTACGAAATTCCATATGATGATATTGAAATACACAAAAAGGAGGGAAACAGTATGTGTAACAATGGTTTCGGCGGAGGCTGCTCCTGGATAATCATCTTAATTCTTATCTTGTGTTGCTGCGGAAACAATGGTAACGAATATGGATGTAATAACGGCTGTGGTTGCAATTAAGCATAAAGAATGTGCACTCTCTATACTTACGAGGGTGCACTTTTTTCTTTTTACATAGTTATCATATTTTTATTCATCAAGCATATTGTATATAGAACTCTATTTTCGGAGGACGTTTATGCATATAGTAAGTTTAAAAACCTGTAACTCAACTGAAAAAAAACATATAAAACACTTTTCTCAAAATAACAAAGCCTTATTAATATTAACTTTGTTTTTTCTCATAGGCTTGTTCTTTGGCTCTATCTTAATAAGATTCTTTGATGTCGACACTTTTAAATTTTTCAAAATTTTATTGCTCAGCGACTTGACTGAACGTACTTCCGCATCTTATTTAAGTATCTTTATAAAGTCTATTTCGGCAATATCAATTTTTATCCTTCCCGCTTTCTTAATGGGACTGTCGGCATGGGGCTTTGTCGCTGCACCAATAATTCCCTTCTTGCGTGGAATATGCATCGGCCTTTCTAGCGGCTACATATACTCACTCTATGGCTTTAAAGATATATGTTGTTATTCTTTAACTTTTTTACCAGGAATATTTGTCTCTACCATCGCCATCTTGTTAATTACAAAAGAATCTTCGCTTTTTTCCATTAGCTGCTTTTCTTTAATTTTCTTAAAAAATACCGCCCATAGCACCACCGGCACTACAAAGCGGTATATATTTAAAACTTTATCACTAATGTTTTTGGCAATAATCGCCGCGGGAATCGACGTCCTTTTTAGCCTGGTTTTTGCACATTTTTTGGCAACATAAATCTAACTTTTTTTATTGGCATTAGTCTTCTTGGAATTTGAATAACTTCCTAGCTTTGATGAAACATCCGCAAAAACATCTGCATTAGGCTGAACAACGAACACATCAAGAAGTAAGTTTGCACACATACTACCAAGCACCGCGTCAAATATTACATTAAAAACACTCTTAGGACCACCATGCAGATGAGGACCAACAACGAACGCAAATGCTTTACCGACACCGTTGAGCAATTGCCGATAAGTCAACGTTAACCCGTCCCCACCTTGTACAACTTCCAAGTCTTCTACAGTTAACTTCAATAGCTTGTCTCTATTTTCTTTTACAAATGTCAAAAGCTCTTTTTTCTTTTGATGAAAGACTTCTAGGCTGTTTTCATCTATATAAATATCATGTTTTTCAAGCAGTCTGCGCTCGCTATCTATATCATCTAGCAACAGTAACTCTTGAAACAAGTTTTGTACGTTTTCGATTGATTCTTGACCCGTCTCAAATTTATTTTCCTTGCTCATAAAAACACCTCATTTTAATGTTGCCAATTGGTTTTCGCCGTTTACTAAGAAACATTACCCCAATACACCAAATACTAAAAGAAAAGATACATTAAAGCGTTATCAACTTAAAATAAAAATCTTTGCGAGTTTAATCTTTTCTCTTTATAAGGCGGAAGATTTCTGAATTTTTGGTTGTAAAAAACAATTACTTGTTTTTGCTGCTGTCGCTGTCATCGATTGCACCTTTCAGCGACTTGAATCCTTGGTCGATAACATTAGTCAGCACATTAATACCCATATCGCTAAAAAAAACAAAGGCCGGTGTTTTGCTCAACTCAAGATATTTTTGCAGCCCAAAAACAAGCAACTTGCTGATAGCATGAAACACTGTTCTAGCGTTAGCTACTTTGCTCCACTCTATACCCCCACTTACGCTTTCCAATTCATTTACGTCTAATTTTGACAACTTGGATTTATTTTCTTTTACAAATACAAAAAGCTCTTTTTTCTTTTGATGGAACGCTTCTAAGCTTTTTTCATCAACATCAATGCCACGTTTTTCAAGCAGTTTACGCTCGCTATCTATATCATCTAACAATAGTAACTCTTGAAACAAGTTTTGTATCTCTTCGATTGATTCTTGACCTAAATCAAGATTATTTTTTTTATTCATAAAAACACCTCATTAAAAAATCTTTTTTGGGATTAACTCAAACTCATTTTATAATGTCCGTGGTTGACCATGTACGGTATTCCATATTTGATCTTGCGCAGCCCCCGCTATCTGGTCTTGAAGCGTTTGCACAAGAAGTTCTTGGATGTTTGCACCATTTAACGTCGCATTCACAATATTAACGATTTGCTTTATTGCATCAATAAAGTTTATAGCTTCTTCAGCAATGTTAAATAGTGTCAACAGATTAATACCGCCACTTACGTCACCTAACTCAGTTACATCAAGCTTTTGCAGCTGATCTTTATTCTTTTTTATAAAATCAAAGAACTCTTTTTTTCTTAGATGAAATTCTTTTAGAATTTTTTCGTCAATAGTAAATCCGCGTTCTTGAATAAGCTTGCGTTCACTCTCTATATCTTGTTGTAAAAGTAAATCTTTGAGCAAATTCTGTATGTCATCGTTTAACGTATCATCTTTCATATAGATTTTTTTATAAAAAACCTCCTTCTTTTGCTTTTTGCTAAAATTAAGACCGACAAATATAACCATCTCTAAAATCATGCATTAAATACCAGCAGTATTTGCATTTTTCTGGACGTCCTTCAGCTTCCCACTCTTCTCGTTTGCTGTCTAACACCATAAACTTACCCGGCTTACAGCACTTTTCTTCGGGCACAACATCCACAGCTATACCACCAGCTATGCTCCCTAATTCCTCAAAACTCATCTTCTCTTTTTTTAAATCTTCACCCATCTTAAAAACCTCCTTATTAAATTTAATTTTCTTCCATCCAGATAAAATTTATTTAAACAAAAAGGCACTCATAAAAATACCCGTTGAAAAGTAATTTCTATGAATGCTTTTTAATTGTAAGGTAAGACTTGTTAATTAAACCACTAGAAAAACCTATTAAGTAATACAGCGCAAAATATTTAAATTTAAATTCCTTCTGGTACGTTTAATTATATTTTATTTTTTCAAGATAGTCAACAGCCATACAATAAAAATAATTTTATTGTTTTTTGGTTAATTTTCACCAAGTTCGTCGAGCGAGCCAAATGTATATCCATCCGCTTTCCATTTATTTATAAGTTCATCTAGTATCTCAGCGTTGGTCTTGGATGTGCTGTGTAGTAGAACTATTGCACCTGGATGTACCCGAGAAAGTTTCTCGAATGCGTGCTCTTTTGTTGGTTGTTTATCTCTAAGCCAATCAACATATGCTAAACTCCAAAAAATCGTCTTGTAGCCTAACTCGTGAGCATGTTTTAAGTTTTCCTCGTTGTACTTGCCCTGAGGCGGCCGATAGTACTTGGGCAAGTCTTTACCCGTCGTCTCTTTGAACATCTCTTCTACCTTCGAGATTTCCGTTTTAAACGACTCCATGCTCGAAATCTTGGACATATCTGGGTGCGAAAATGTGTGATTCCCAACAATGTGTCCTTCCTCCACCATGCGCTTTACAAGCTCAGGACTCGTTTTGATGTAGTTGCCAACCAGGAAGAATGTCGCTTTAACGTCGTTTTTCTTGAGTGCATCTAAAATTGCAGGAGTGTAGCCATTTTCGAAACCTGCATCAAATGTGAGGTACACTTTTTTCTCGTCCGGCTTGCCAACATAGTAAGAATTATATTGCTTTAAAAATTCACTGCTAGCGTTGCCGGTTGGGGCTTTGCCTTCCTCGCTAAAACTCAAGCCCCAGTTGTTATTTACAGCCGTTGAGGTCGCAACCGTTTTGCTGTTTACCGACAACTTGCTGCCTACAAGAACCGAAGCCACCACAAAACACAGCATCGCCGAGAGCAATATATTTTTTTTGCGTAAAACCAATATCAATTCGCGCACCGCCCTTTATTTTGCTAGAGAATTATGCAAATTAAACCGTTGCAACCGTCGTTAATAATTCGTTCTATAGTTTCTTTAATTTTGGTTCGCGCATCATTTGGCATTCGATAAAGCTTATTATGTAGACCTTCATTGACAAGCTCATACAAAGATTTTCCAAAGATATTTGAGTCCCAAATTTTAGCCGGATTTTCCTCAAACTCTTTTAGCAGATAATTTACAAGCTCCTCCGACTGCTGTTCTGAGCCAACTATCGGCGTAACCTCGGTGGTGATGCGCGTTTTCATCATGTGTATCGACTGCGCAGAGGCTTTGAGTCTGATGCCATATTTTCCGCCTTGCTTTACAATTTCTGGCTCATCAAGCGACAGTTCCTCTGTAGACGGCATCACGATACCATATCCCGACTCCAGGACATCATCATACGCTTGACTAATTTTGTTGTACTTTTCCTTTATCGCCGATAATGCCATCATGCAGTCAAGTAAGTCACCCTCGTCAGCCAGCTCAAGGCCAGTTTTCTCGCCCAACACCTTGTAAAATAAGCTCGGACAAATCTCTACCGCCACTCGCGCATTGCCCATACCCAAATCTACTGCAGTCGCTCTTGCCGCATCGACGTAATCGCAACTTGTAATATTCTCGGTTATGTAATTTATTTCTCGAATTTTTCTTACATTCTTTGCGAAGTTTTCAATTGTTGAGTAAACATCACTTCTCAGCCAATGGTCTTTCTCGAGAGTCGTTAACCATTTTGGCATATCTATTTTTATCTCTTTGACTGGGAACTCAAATAATATCTGGGCTAATATGCGTTTAATTTCGTTCTCACTCAACTCTAGGCAGTTAACTGGCAACACGGGTACGCCATATTTTTCTGTCAAGTTTTGTGCCATTTCTCGCGTCTCTACCGCCGCCGGATACATACTGTTAAGTAGGACGATAAATGGCTTTTTTATCTCTTTTAGCTCATCGATAACACGTTCTTCGGCCTCCTCGTACTCCTCTCGAGGAATATCGCTTATGGTGCCATCCGTCGTTACAACTAATCCAATGGTGGAGTGGTCTGTGATGACTTTTTTTGTTCCAAGTTCAGCCGCCATATTAAATGGCACAGGCTTCTCAAACCAAGGGGTCATCACCATTCGCGGTTGGTCGTCCTCGATGTACCCCAGCGAGCTTGGAACTATATAGCCAACACAGTCAATTAGTCTAACCTTAAAGCTTGCGTTATCGCCAATGTGTACCTCCACTGCGTTTTCTGGAATAAACTTCGGTTCGGTCGTCATAATAGTTCTTCCCGCCGCCGACTGAGGGAGCTCATCCACCGCGCGTTCTTTTTTGTAGGTGCTATCCATATTCGGAATGATAAGATCGTCCATAAAGCGCTTGATAAACGTTGATTTGCCGCTTCGCACGGGTCCGACTACACCTATATAAATATCGCCATTCGTGCGCTGAGCAATGTCTTGATAGATATTTCGTTCTTCCAAAAATATTTCCTCCTTGGTTCGCTATTTTAAAGTTATTTTGAGATTTACATCGGTATGAACAACATAGTTCTTCCATGTAGTTTTTCATCTTCGAGCTCGTTCTCGAGTTTTATTTTTTCTACGGATGTACAATATTTTCGAGCAATGTCCCATAACTTCTCGCCCTCATCTGCATAATAAAGCGTTAGAGCTGCTTTCTGGTCTTTTTCGCGAGGCTTTTCTTCGTCTACAAATATGTCTGTTATCGACATGTGTGTGCTTTCAACGAAAATAAGCGCTCCTAGTTTTAATTCTGCTGTTACTTCAATCGAGTTCTTCCCGACAAGTCGGCACTCACAGAACTTTAGCTGAATATTTTCTTCGCATAACACCGGAGCATCTACGTTATCTAAGGTGTACTCGTATGTAAATTCAACTAGTCGCTCAAAGTAAACTGGGATGTCCTCAACGTCTTTTGCTAAAATACATGTGTTAATTTTTCCCTCAAAAATTATTTTTCCTTCCTTAAGAAAACACTTTACACTTGTTAAGTCTCCGCCGGAATCAATAAGTCCCGAGAGTTCGTCCTCATTGAGCTCTATGGTACTTTTTATCGCGCAAGTTTCGTCTAACTTATCAGCTAAATTTGTTAGCACAACTTTTTCGTACTTGGGCTCAGATTCATAATTAACCGAGTAAACATCGCTTAATATTTCTGTGTCTTTCTCCTCAAAAGCTACCGCGGAGGCACCAATCTTACATTCAAAGGACAACAAATTAACATCGTCACTCTCGCTAGGCCGAATGCTAATTTCGTGATTTAAAACTTCAAGATTTATGTCGCAAGCACAGTTATCCTCTACGCCCTCAATGTCGAGAACTTGACTAATGGGTATAGTGTGCTCCAAAGCGTCAATCGTACTGTACTCTATATCACTAATGTAAACGACCTTTATGTTGGCAACCGCATTTAGCATTACTTTATTCTGTAATGTCTTATAATCTTGTAACTCGACATTTACAGAAGATTTCAATATATACTCTACATTGGGTTGCCGCGAACCTTTATCTATGACCTCCGTTATATTAAAATATTGCTGCCCTAATCCCATTACATGGTTGCATTTGGTGGTAACTTTATTCTTCTCTATGCTGTCTCCTTCAATGTCGCAAACTAACTCTTTTTCTTTTCTGCATTTAACCTTTGCACAAATCGAGAACGCCCCATGAATATCTAATCGTCGAGGCGTTACAGCTCTACAATTAACGTACTCTGTCTTGGTTTTCGTGAAAACAATTGCCTCTTGTACGGAGGTTTTAAGATTTATCGATGTCGAAAAAGGACTACTATGCTCACAACATCTAATCGACATCTTTTCTTCATCTAAATACATCAAAGAAATATTTGCATTACCCTCTATGTACAGCTTATCTCCCGAGATATCCCTAGAGTTTATTTGTGGACAAATTTGGCACTTCAAAATTTTTTTGACGTCTGGACAATAATCCGGTAAACTGAAATCTAAGTCAACCGGTTGTTCAACTAGTCCATCAAATACGGTTTCGCAGGCGCTTAAAGGTTCTTTTTTAATGTTATATTCCATAAATTTGACCTCTCTCCTTATATTTTCTATTTCAAATCTATTCTGCACCTGTCCAGATTATGACTATTCATTGTATGAATTCAAAAATTTAGACGTGACATATCTATAGCTCTTCTCGGATAGCTGCGGTACCTTGGCTCGCTCAAGGCTGGCCGCGAGGCTTGCAGAGTTCATATTTCAAGATGTAACAAGTTTCACGTTTGCCAGAATGAATGTATATAATAAAGTAACGATGTTTAAAAAATATCTAGTCACATTAAAGTTGACGGTGAAATGCTATGAATTGTTATTATCGACAAGGTAAATTAGCCCTGATTTTTATATTAGGTCTCACCATATCATATCTGCTACCAACTCACTGTATCATAAAATTACTTGTTGTCATATCGATAATCCTTGCTATCTTGTTAATTCGTTGCTAATTTAAAATTAGGGGGTCTTTTTTATGAAGGTAGTTGTCGTTAAAAGCCCTAAGGTTCTTGCCTTTTTCCTTAGAAAAATCTTTAAAATAAAAAAGGGCGATGAAGCCACTTAAATTCATGTTACTTTTTCGCAACGGAAAAAGTAACCAAAAACGTTTCGAGAGGGATTTCGAGTTCCCTCTCGAACTCTCCTTATAACGACCAGCGTGCCCCTGGACTGCAATAACTTTCGGTCGCGGGTGCAAAAATTTAAATTTTACGCTCAACCCAAGTGCGCGACGTTGCCTGCGCGGGCTCCGCGCCGCGACTTGTCCTGCGAGGCCACCCGCCAGAAAATTAACATCTTAAACTTTGCCGGAGGTGATTCCCATGATTCATTCAGAAGTTTTCAACCAGTTAACAGAATGACACTTTTAAAGGAGGCCATTTATGGCAGAAAAAATTGAAGTTAATCCAAACGAGGTATACCCGGCACCTGGCGTTACCAGCATTACGCACATAAAGCCCACAATTAAAAACCCGAATATTATTGTCGGTGATTTTACTTATTTTAGCGACGTTGACTTTGAGAGTCATGTTACGCACCACTATGATTTTAACGGCGACAAACTTATTATCGGAAAGTTCTGTCAAATCGCCGCTGGCGTAAATTTCATCATGAATGGTGCGAATCATCAAATGAACGCAGTGTCGACATACCCATTTTATATATTTAAAGGCTGGCAACAAGAAGCTCCACCGATGTCGGAGCTACCTCTTAAAGGTGATACCGTTATCGGCAATGATGTTTGGATTGGCCAAAATGTGACGATTTTACCCGGTGTACAAGTCGGCGATGGCGCGATTATTGGCGCAAATAGCACGGTTGGTTCAAACGTCGAACCTTATACGATTGTCGTTGGTAATCCGGCTAAACCTATCCGCAAGCGCTTTGATGACGAGCTTATTAATCTGCTTGAGCAATTTAAATGGTGGGACCAGCCTGTTGATGAGATTAACCAGCTTATTCCTCTGTTAAGTTGCAGCGACTTAGAAAGGATTAGGTGCTTTTTAAGAGAGAAACTTGCCTCTACATAAACAAAAAAGTAATCCCTCTGGCAAATGTCAGAGGGGATTTTTTATCCTAAACGTTTCACAACGTATCAAATTTTCGTAAATGGTGCTATGTTCGATTTATTGTGATAATTTTCATTTGGCCCTCAACAGGCGATAGCCAAATCTCTCCTGAACCCATCATAAATCCATTTTGATTACTGAATAATTCTGTAGTTTCGATAATTTTGGAGCACATCTTATCTGTAAAAATTTCATCAAACTTCAATGTTAAAAACTCTTCTTTATTTTTTATCTCAACTTGATTCTCTGAAGAACCTACTTGAACCGTAATAGGATAATTTATCATTGTTGAGAGCTTTTCAATATTTTTGCCTTTCACTGCGTCTACAACCTCTTGAGCAAATTTTACAGCCTCATCGCATTCCTGTTGTGACCAAATCGACGACTCGTTCACTGTAATCGTAGCACTGGGTTGTTCTGCTGATTCATTTTGTTGTTGTCTTTCTAACCAGTCGCAGCCGGATGCAAATATTGCCATAGACATAACCAAAGGAAATAAAAAACAGAATTTTTTCATAAATATGCCTCCATTTAAGTTGAGTTTGAGTTTATTTTACAACAACACAAACAAAAAGTCAAACAAGTAACATCAGCAGGTAAATAAAAGAATATTGCGGCAACTAAAAACAATAATGGGAATTCCCAGTTTGAAAAATTGGGACATTCAGTTTATAAAATGCCTTAAAATCGCATTCCTCAATTTGCATATTCTTGATAAACTTGGAACAAAATAAACCCGGTGATAGAAAATGATTATCTCATTAATTCGTACTGTAATTTTGTACGTACTTATTATCTTGGCTATGAGACTCATGGGAAAACGTCAAATCAGCGAACTTCAAACTTCGGAATTAGTCGTAACGTTTTTAATCTCAAATATTGCGTCCATACCCATGCAAAATGCAAGTATCCCCCTATTTACCGGACTCATTCCTATCGTAATTTTAGTTTTTTGCGAGATTATTTTGTCTAATGTTATGCTAAAAAGTTGCAAGTTCCGAAGATTCATTTGCGGGCGTCCAATTATAGTTATTGACCACGGAAAAATTGATCAAAAAGCGATGAAAGACCTTCGTATGAGTACTGAAGATTTATTTGAACAACTCCGACAACTGGATGCATTTAACTTGGAAGACATCGAGTTTGCAATCGTTGAGACAAACGGAAAAATGAGCATAATGAAAAAGCCAAGAAAACAGCAAGTTGATGCCGGTATGCTTGGCTTAGAGCCATCTCCACAAGAACTTGAAACTGTGGTGGTTAGCGACGGAGAAATTTCAGAATCCTCTTTGGCTCTATGTAATTTATCTGAAAGCTGGATTGAAAACATTTTATTTGAAAAAGATATGACTCTAAAAGACGTTTTTATCATGACGGCTGACAAGAGTAAAAATTTTAACATTATAAAAAAAGAGGACTTAAAATGAAAAGATTTGTAACGGCAATAGTTTTATTTGCCATAACAATTGCTGCATGTGTGGCAGAAACTATTTTCCTTGAAAACACCGTAAATTCCTTTTCCCAAGACATAACCAATGCAACCAGAGAAGCTGACAAGGAAAATTTAGAATCCGCCATGCAACTCACCGACAACATAGTAGACAAGTGGCAAGAAGAGCAGGCTTTTATCTCAACGTTTATCAACCACGACCGTCTTGAGGAAATTGGACAATCTATAATTAGCATGAAAACAAATCTCAAAAAAGGTCAAATTGAGGATTTTTTTGTCGAAAGCGAGGTGGCCAAGCTGCAACTTAACCACCTCCGAGATACTGAATCCCCAACGATTCAAAATATATTATAAATTTCAGGAGTGCCCATTTGTAGTCCTCCAAGCTTTCTGCCTCTACCACCGCAGCCGCGAGGCTAAAGAAAATAAATTTTTATTTATTTTCTTTGTGCGCCAACACTCAATAAAATTGAGTGTTGGCGTGGCCGAAGGCCCCGTTGGGGTCTTCGGCGCCTTAGGGCTTGATGCAGCTTTGGCACTTAAGTTGGGCACTCCTCTGCTTTATTTAGCTTGCGGTCTTCAATTGTAGACGTAACTTATCTGATATCATCGCAATAAACTCGCTATTTGTTGGCTTTCCGCGACTATTATGTATCGTGTAGCCAAAATAAGAGTTCAAAATATCCACGTCTCCCCTATCCCAAGCCACTTCTATTGCATGACGAATAGCTCGCTCAACTCTTGAGGAGGTCGTTGAGAATCGCTTCGCGACAGACGGATACAGTTGTTTTGTCACAGCATTTATGATTTCCGGATTCTCAACAGACATAATAATGGAATCTCGCAAGTAATGGTAGCCTTTTATATGCGCTGGCACGCCAATTTGATGCAAAATCTCAGTCACTTTAAACTCTATACCGAGTCCTGTTTCTAAACTCGGGACAGTTTTTTCTCTCTCAATGTGGTGAATATTTGTAATCATGTCAAAGATCCTCTCTGCTAAGTTTTTTACGTCAAATGGTTTTAGTGCAAAGTACGAAGCTCCAGCAGATAAAACCTCTTTTTCGAGTGCGGGACTGTTAAAGTTCGATAGTACAACAAAAAGTGGCACGGATTTATCATTTTCGGCAAAAGATTTCATTACACCAATAGCGTCTAGGCGTGGCATAAATAGATCCATTATGACAACATCTGGTCCAAACTTTTGTGTCGACTCCAAAACTGCCAAGCCATCTTTTTGAATAAATTTGCAATCAAAACCAAATTTCTCAAAAATCGACACGGAGTCTCGAGTGAGTTCTTCACAATCCTCTGCGATTAGTAGTTTAAAGTGAGTTCCCATACTTTTTTCCTCCAAGTTATTATTGAGTGTATCCATATATTACCATATGCGTTTTCAATTGGCAATACTTTCCAAATAACTTTTTTATCTTTGGAGGCAAGAATAAAATTTGAGAATATTTAGGAGATTTTTTTATAATCTGTGTTATCCATCTCTTGGATTTTCGAAATCATATTTTCAGCAAAAATAGCATAACCTTTCTGAGGGTCATTCACAAAAACATGAGTAACGGCGCCTACTAGCATACCATTTTGAAGTATTGGGCTACCACTCATACCTTGGATAATTCCACCCGTTTGAGCGAGCAATTTCTCATCAGTTATTTTAATTACCATATTTTTACTGGCTTGTTCTTCGTTGTAGTTAATGTGGATAATCTCTATATCATAAACTTGCGGCATAGTACCCGAAAGCGTCGTAAAAATCTGGGCTTTGCCTTCTTGTATTTGTTGTTTCATCGCTACCTTTACTGGCTTTCTACAATAAATCGAATGAGTATATTTTCCGTAGATACCACTATAGGTATTTTGAATTAGTTTTCCTATTGGCTCACATTCAATAAAATAGGCCTTTAGTTCTCCGGGATTACCTTTAACCCCTTTAGCGATGTCATTTATTTTTACTTTAATAAGGTCACCATGTGATAGCGGCAAAAGTTCACCTGTATCAATGTCGCAAATACCATGTCCTAGTCCGCCAAACAGTTTAGAATTTTCATCCCAAAAAGTAACTGTACCAATACCAGCGGAACTATCTCGTACCCATATTCCTAATTTATAGGCACCATCGTCACTTTTAAGAGGTCTCATTTTTGCCTCATATTTTAGGCCGTTTCTAATTACTTCTGCAATAAGCTCTTCTCCGTAGCTAGCTTCCACTAACTTTATTAACTCCTCATTACTTTTAATTTCTTTTTTGTTTATCGTTAAAATAATGTCGCCTTTTTGTAAACCTGCTTGTTTTGCAGGATTAAATACCCCGTCACTCGTTTTTACATCAGAAATTCCAACAATAATTACCCCTTTTGTAAAAAGTTTTACACCAAAAGGGTCTCCACCAGGCATAACGTACACATCAGCTGCTTTTTGTATATTTACTTTTTTTAATGGAATTATATTCATAAATAAAACATCTGCATTATAATTTGTCGACACATCGTCTTGTGACAACGCTGTTACCGCAGCATCATCTTCTCGACAAAGCGTTAAATATTTATTTATATGCATCGAACATGTCGGCGTTATCATATAAGTATCTGGTAAATGTCTCGACGCAGTTACGCAAAAACTTAAAATAAAACAAACCATTAAACACATAGCAACAGCTAGTCCTTTAAAAAACTTTTTCAAAGTTATCACCTCCAAGTCTATTAATTATAGTTTACCGCGAGATTGTTTTTTATTTTGTTAAATGTTAGCGAAAAACAACGCTCTCCGATAAGTACAACAAAAAAGTAGTTTGCTAAAATAATTTCTTTTAAAAATTTTGTTCTTTTTTACTTTTCAAAAATACCGCTTATGTTTACCTTTTTTTACATATCGTTTTTATGGTGACAAACTCTAACTTTTTCTTGATTTTACTATGCTGTCCATGTAGAATAGAAACAATAGAGGAGTGATTATAAAAATGCTAGGTAAAAACATCAAGGTGGTGATTGAAGGCTCTGCCTATGGGAACAACGCTCGATTCTGTGCACCTCTGTACAAAGCACACACAATAGCGCCTTTAAATGGCCACTATAGTCGAACTGTTTATGTTATTTCTAACAAATCGGTTGATAAGATTTTCAATGGTACGGTTGTCGCAATAGCCAGTAGCGGTATCAACCGGCCAGAACAACTTGTTGTTGCTCCGTCTGAAATGATTTACTATGCACCTGAAATACGCAATCGTATTTCCAGAATTCGTAATTACGGCCATTTTAAACTTACCTGTTTGTATGAAAAATCTTGTGGTGCGATTATTTTTAATGACACAGCTAACGGAAGGTATTTTTTAGTTGTAAAAAACAACCATGGTAGATATTGGGGATTTCCTAAAGGGCATATCGAAGTCGGAGAAACAGAAGAGCAAACAGCCATTAGAGAGGTAAAAGAAGAGACCGGTCTAGATGTTACCCTACTGGATGGCTTTCGAAAAACTAGCGTTTATAGATTAGTTGGACATATAAAGAAAAAAGTTGTCATTTTCCTTGCAAAATCAGAATCGCTAAGTGTTACAATTCAAGATAGTGAAATTGCCAATTATAAATGGCTAAAAAAGGATGAGCTTTTTCAAGCCCTCCGACATCGTAACGATTTTCGAATTTTCGATGCAGCGCTTAAATGGCTCGGCAATAAATAATCAGCACCAATAAAAAACCAATTTACAGCACACATATAATACTCTAACCTTATAAAACCTATTTCTTTGCAATGGAAATAGGTTTTTCTTCTCCTTTTAACAACCGAAATAAATTTTTCTTATGCTTATAGATAACAAACACACCTATAATTACTGAAAGCGTAGTTGTAATAACGATATAACCAAAAGTCACTGGCCGGCCATTTCCTAGGTAATCGCAAAAATATGTAAGACAAAAAGTTAATATTGGATACGAAACCGCGGCTAAAATTGAACCAAGCGAAATCAGTCGTGTAAAAAATACCGCTATTAAAAAAATCGATAAAGCTAATGCAGCTACACGCCAATCAGTCATAATGAGCAAAGAAAATGCAGTTAAGATAGCCTTGCCACCTCTCAAACCAAAAAAGCAAGGATACACGTGACCGATTAAGCATGCCGTACCAGCGATGTAAACTCCATATTGAGTAATACAAAACGAAGGTACTCCAGGAACGTCTATAAAAGAAAACACTAACTTTCCAATGAAACACGCAACCATACCTTTACCAAAATCGCCCAGCATCGTTAGTACAGCAGGCCACACCCCTACCGAGCGCAAAACATTCGTAAAACCAGCGTTACCGCTACCCATTTCGCGAATATCAGACTTATTTTTAAAGTAACGTGTAAGCAAAATAGAAAAACTTACACTCCCAATGAGATAGCCGATTACTCCAACCATCACAATTTGAAACCAATTATGTCTTAAAAAACTAATTGTTTGTATATCCAAAAAAATCCTCCTAGTGTAAAAAACAATTAATTGTCATTTTTCTCCCTGATTATAAAGCGTATAGGTGTCCCTTGTAAAGAAAACGTCTCTCTAATTCTATTCTCGAGATAACGCTGATATGAAAAATGAAACAGTTGCGCAGAGTTTACAAAGAAGACAAATGTCGGCGGTTTAACCGAAACTTGAGTCATATAAAAAATTTTCAAACGTTTACCTTTATCTGTTGGCGGCTGTACGCGAATAATTGCCTGGGCTAAAACATCATTTAGCACACCTGTAGAGATTCTCATGGCATTTGCGTTTGAGACAACAGTTATCATTTCAAATAAATTTTCGATACGCTGTCCAGTTTTGGCTGAGATAAAGATTATCGGAACGTAAGACATGAAAGAAAAATCAGTTTCTAATTTTTTTCTATAAGTCAACATAGTTTTGTCTGTCTTTTCGATTGCATCCCACTTATTTACAACAACAATACAAGCTTTTCCGGCGTCAATTGCAAGCCCAGCTACTTTAGAGTCTTGTTCTGTAAATCCCTCAATAGCATCTATCATTATAACGCATACATCGCTGCGCTCAATAGCCATTTTGGCACGAATAACACTATACTTTTCTACTGAGTCATACACTTTATTTTTACGTCTAAGCCCAGCTGTATCAATAAAATTGTAGCTACCAAACTTGTTTTCCACAAAAGTATCAATAAAGTCGCGCGTGGTACCAGCTATATTCGAAACAATACAACGATTTTCGCCAGTTATTTTGTTTATGAGCGAAGACTTACCAACGTTTGGTTTGCCAATAACTGCCACATTAATGACGTTACCTTGTTCTTCCTCTGAAATTTTATCCGGCAAATTTTTTAAAACTTCATCAAGTAAATCACCAGTTCCATGACCATGTACCGAGGAAACCATTATTGGGTCGCCCAAGCCCAAGTTATAAAACTCGTAAAAATCCGGTTCAGTCTCCCCTATTTTATCACATTTATTTACGCAAACAACAACTGGACGTCCACTTTTTTGAAGCATCGTAGCAACTTCGTGGTCGGTAGCAACCAAACCAGTTCTTATATCAGTCACTAAAATTATAACGTCTGCCGAGTCAATAGCAAGTTGTGCCTGGCGTCTCATCTGCGATAAAATAATGTCGTCAGAATAAGGCTCAATTCCTCCTGTATCTATAAGAGAAAAGGTCTTGTTTTGCCACTCGCATTCACCGTAAATTCTATCTCTAGTGACACCCGGGGTATCATCGACGATAGAAAGCCTCTTCCCTACCAACTTATTAAAAAGCGTAGACTTACCAACATTTGGACGCCCAACTATTGCAACAATTGGTTTAGCCATTTCCATTCCTCCGTTTCTTTTATAAAATACATATTTATTTTTCTGGTTGTTTTGCGATGTCTATTTCTAAAACTTCACGCGGATACTTCTTTTCAATAATATCTTTCAAATAATTTGGTAACACTACCGGATAAATTATCTCATTGCAGTTTTTTATCTCGTCGTATGAAAACCACTTTAATTTTTTTAATTCTGGTTTTTCATCTTCGGTTAAGTTTTCTAAACTAACGTTAGATGTAGATGTATGTACAACCATAAAAGATTGCCTTAAGTCATTTGGTTCGCCATTAATATTAAAAACCATTTGCCCCTTAAAAACAAGTGGCCCTACTTTCAGCTTATCTTCTGTAATGGAGGTTTCTTCAAAAATTTCTCTTTTTATCGCAGCATTATAATCTTCACCGTCTTCGATTTTGCCACCAATCATTTGCCAAAAACCGTCATTATATTTCTCAACTTCGCCGTTTAATTTTTTATTACGCGTATACACAAGGAGCAGCTCCTTTTTTTCATTTAGGAGTATTGCTTTTATGCTATTTCTGACTTTCATAAATAAAACCTCATTCTAAAAAGAAAATAGAGAAGGCTAAAATTGCCCTCTCTAAAGCCATCACACAAATTTTAAGCTTCAACTTTAATAACTTCTCTACCCTTATAATATCCACAAGCTTTGCAAACTCTGTGTGGCAATTTAAACTCGCCGCATTGTGGGCAACTCATAAGTGCAGGAGCTTGAATTTTCCAAACATTTGAACGCCTTTTGTCGCGTCTAGCTTTGGAGTGTTTTCTCTTTGGCACTGCCATTTACATAACCCCCTTAAACAAGATAATTAATAAGATTCACTTTAAGTAAAAAACCTCATCATGATGTTCCAATTAAATATTATATAGATTACGCACTTCCTTGTCAAGCTCAATTTTTTCGCAAGATATTTTTCAAAAAACGCTATATAAAAAAACAAGCAGACGTTACATATTTGCAACACCTGCATTGAAGACATATCTTGTTAATTTTGAAAAAATGGCCTTTAAACAAAGACAACGGCCACTGAGGGAATTTTTTATAACGCAAATGCATTTTTAGTGCCTAAATCGTCTTGATGAGATTGAATTGCGTGGCTATAATTTATTACTTCTTGTTGCTCGTCTGGAGACAATAATTTAAAGCTATCAATAGAATTACCTGTTTGCGCAAAAGCTTTTGCAAGTTCCATTGGAATATGTGGAATGCTATTATTCGTGTTAACCGTAAAAATCACCTCCATTTAGATAGTTTTTACGGTTAACTTTTTCTTATACGCTTTTATTGTCTTTTCTTGCGCCAACAATGTGAATATATTTTATTTTGTCAAAACTATAGCTATCCAGCGGACGCATGTATGAGTCTATGCTGTGCGCGCTTACAAAAATATCCGCTTTATCAATTTTATTTATAATAACAGTATGATAAAATTGTCCGTTAGTATTGCCCAGTTGTATAATGTCTGCCGGTTTCATAAAAGTTAAATCCGTCTCTACTCCAAAGGGACCGACACCTTTATTATTTACAAGGAAATTATATAAAAATTCCACACCACTCCATGAGGGAGAACGGTCGTAACTATTTTTGTAGTACCAGCCATAGATTGGCGTATAATTCATCACGTTACAACCAGCATATATGCATTGAGATACAAAACTTGTACAATCTCCTCCGAGTTTTTCAAAGTTGATATACTTAGGATTTCTTTTAAATGCCCATTCTTTTGCATATTCTAGTGCCTTTTTTCTATTATACTTGAGCTCTTTTAACATACAATCACGCCTTTACATCTTTATACATGATACGATGAAGATAGCGAACGCGTGACGAGTAAATCCTCTTTGTATTTATATGATTGGCTTCTTTCTTAAAATAAAAATAATGCACTGCAAATTCTTAAGCTTGTTCTTCATAAAATTAGGTTTACTAATTTACAAAGAGGACACTTTAATTGCAGCGCATTATTATTTAAGCACTAAATAACATAGCTTTTTAACGAACTTCCTATATGAAATAAAAAGTCTCTTATGGATATACCAAACCATTTAATTTTTTCTAAAAAGCCAAGGTCATTTCAGTTGAGGAACTTGCTAACAACATCACCGTTTGAATCGCATTTGATAATCAAAACTTCCTTGTAAGTCTTTTGAATCCCACCTGATGGATATTTAACTTTAATTTCTCCATAGGCGCCACCATAGGTTCGAGTTTCGTTACCAGAACGCATATAAACATTAATTTTATTTGAGTTTTCTTCGTGAGATGTACTCAAGCATTGAACCTCTCGAGTATTTTTATTATATCTAAAGCAAGCCTGAACAGTAGTCTCTCCGAGTATCTTATTTTCGTGGTTAGTATAGACAACATGAAACTCTTTGGTAATATATCGATACAAATCATCTTCGCTATTTTGCAAATCATGGGCATTCACGAGAGTCTTCTCCGACCACATTCTGCTTAGCTTTTTTTTGAGTTTTTCTTGCTGAACAGTGAAGTTCGAAACGTTTAAAACATCATTTTGCTCGCCATCCAAAGACTTAATATTAAAAGTAACTTCGCCTGATTTAGAGCAAATAACGTCAATATGAAAAGCATCTGTATTTTCGAAATCATTGATGAGAGTCTCTCTGTTGTATATTCCGATTCTTTGCGAAACTATGCTCTGGCCATGCGTATTATAAATTTCTTCACTGGATGAAGTCTTCCAGCGTTTGGTTAAGTCATCATCTTGATTAACCATAATTTGATTTCCATCAACAGATACACCATTATTATTGTAAGAAAAGTAGAAACTTAATAAATTTGTAGAGATACATTTTTTATCTCCCTTTACAAAAAAATCATTTTTTATTTCAACTTTTCTACGATAATCAGATTGGCCATCTAAAACAGGATTACTTACATTTATTTCAGATTTGCAAGTTACTCCAGAGCTTGTCATAATTTGTTTTTTTGCAATACTTGTCCAAGATAAAGGCGCTGTTTCATCCGCAAAAACTCTAGGACAATACATGCCACTAATAAACAACATAGATGTCGCCATCAAACAAGATAACATCTTTTTCATGATTGGACCCCTCTTTCCATTTTAATAATTAACTTACATCTAAGTAAAACTTGTACAGTACACCCGCGACGGATTTTTGTGCATTTTTGATTGCATTTGTCGCTACAACGTCCTTTGGTAAAAATTCTTCATACAATGCATAAAAATTATCGTTCGCTAAATACGCACAAGACTTTGCGATGTTCTCCACCGTGTTAAGCTCATAATATCTAAACTCATTTTTTAGTAAGGACGAAGTAACCGTATTTTGAATCTCTTGGCATCTATCCTCAAAACCTACATGAAACGGCAAGTTGAATGCAGAGTCGAAAACATCCTGATTGTTTGTGTGAACCGGAGTATTTAAGTCCTCGAGATAGTGTAACGCTCTACCTAATGCCTCAAATGCAGCTTTTCTGTCCCCATTTTTAAAATATGCAACAGCGTTAGTATAATGCATCTTACACCGGGCTAAAGCAGAATCATCTTCTCCCATGAAGTTTTGCTCGGTGGCTGGATTGTAAAAGTGATATTTGAATGCTCCATCTATCTCGTCTTCATCAGGCCTTGTACAATAAGTCATGATTTGAGCTCTATCCGCTTCTGTATAAAACATCGAAACTTCTCCGCCTAGTACAGAATCAACAATCGTAATACCTCTTTGTGTAGTGTATATGTGTGTCGCAGAAGAAAACGCCGAAGCAGTACATCCTGTTCCAACAAATGCCATCACTGCACTAGCTATACACGCATATACCTTTTTGTTTAATAATCTTTTCATTCTTAACACCCTTTCTTTAAAATAAAATTTTATTTATTGCTATAATCCATCCAATGTCATCGCCCCCTTTCAAGCTTCATATGGATAAAATAATGAAAATAAAATTCCAGAAAAAGCTTTTTCGAGTATATTTTAACGTGTTGTTTAATTTTTGTCAAGTGATATTTTAAATTTTATTAATTATTTACCTGACCCAAAACTCCTTCGTCCCCTTCCTATCCCCCTCTATCAATCCAAAAAAATTTTTTGTTTCTTGTCTTTCACAGTAAAACTGAAAATAAAATTTTTAGATAGGTAATTTTTTCCCTTGGATAAGTGCAAATTTGCAGCTAAGCGCGCCGCCGCGAGGCCAGAATAACCACAATATTGTGGTTATTCTGTAAGCAGCACTCAAAAGAGTGCTGCTTAGGCCCCATAAAAAATTTTTATGGGGCCGCCTCGCGGCGGCGGCTTGCTTTTTGCTAGCAGCAATTACGTTTTGAGATAAATAACTATTGGAAAAAATAGAAACCGCCGAGACACAACCTTTGGCATGTGTCTCAGCGGCTGGTAGCCTGGGTTAAATTAAATTTTCTGCAGAGCTAATGGATTAATACATTCCGCCCATACCTGGATCCATCGGCATAGCAGGAGCTTTTTCTTCCTTAATGTCTGTTACTAAAGACTCGGTGGTCAAGACCATAGCAGCTACAGATGCAGCATTTTGGAGTGCAGAACGGGTAACTTTTGTCGGGTCAACGATGCCGGCAGAAATCATATCAACGTATTCCTCCGTGCGAGCATTGTAACCGAAACCAACTTTATTTTCGTTTTGAATGCGATTTATAATTACAGACCCCTCAACGCCAGCATTCTTAGCTATCTGACGAAGTGGTTCTTCAAGAGCCTTAAGCACAATGGCAACGCCTGTTTTTTCATCACTTTCAGAGCTAGCGAGAAGAGCCTCTACACTCGGGATAGCATTGATAAGCGCGACACCGCCACCGGCCACGATACCTTCTTCTACGGCAGCCTTAGTCGCTGCAAGTGCATCCTCTATGCGAAGTTTCTTTTCTTTCATCTCAATTTCAGTTGCAGCGCCAACCTTGATTACAGCTACGCCACCAGCGATTTTTGCCAAACGCTCTTGCAATTTTTCTTTGTCAAACTCAGAAGTAGTATTCTCAATTTGCGCACGAATTTGAGCCACTCTATTTTTGATTTCCTCGGCATTTCCAGCGCCATCCACGATGATAGTATTTTCTTTCTCGATTTTAACTTGACGTGCACGACCAAGTTGATCGATTGTTGTATCCTTTAGCTCAAGGCCTAACTCCTCAGTAATTACTTGGCCACCAGTTAGGATAGCGATGTCACGAAGCATTTCTTTTCTTCTGTCGCCAAAACCAGGAGCCTTAACTGCAACACAAGTAAATGTTCCACGAAGTTTGTTCAAAATAAGTGTTGCAAGAGCTTCACCCTCAACGTCCTCTGCGATGATGACTAGCTTTTTACCAGACTGAACGACTTGCTCTAAAAGCGGTAAAATTTCTTGAATGTTCGTGATTTTCTTGTCAGTAATTAAAATATATGCATCATCGATAGTAGCAACCATTTTTTCAGTGTCGGTAACCATGTAAGGAGAAACATATCCTCTGTCAAACATCATACCCTCAACGATTTCTGAGTATGTTTCTGCAGTTTTAGACTCCTCAACAGTGATAACACCATCAGAGCCAACCTTCTCCATAGCCTCTGCAATAAGTTGCCCAATAAAGTCATCTGCAGCAGAAATTGTTGCAACCCTTGCGATATCATCTGTTCCGTTAACTTTCTTCGAGTTATTAACAAGAGTTTCAACTGCTTTGTCAACGGCTTTTTGGATACCCTTTTTAACAATCATAGGATTTGCGCCAGCGGCAACATTTTTCATACCCTCACGGATAAGTGCTTGTGCCAAAAGCGTCGCTGTAGTTGTACCGTCACCCGCAACGTCGTTAGTTTTCGTCGATACTTCTTTAACAAGCTGTGCGCCCATATTTTCAAATGGGTCTTCAAGCTCAATCTCTTTTGCAATAGTTACACCATCATTCGTGATGAGAGGTGAACCAAATTTTTTATCTAAAACTACATTTCGGCCTCTAGGTCCGAGTGTAATTTTAACTGTATCTGCAAGTTGATTTACACCACTTAGTAGAGCTTTTCGTGCGTCTTCTCCGTAGATGATTTTTTTAGCCATATCTAATCCTCCAAAATATGTAAGTTATAAAGTTAAAATATTAATTTTTAAGTACGAGTGATAATAAAATTATTCAACAACCGCTAATATATCAGACTGGCGAAGTATTGTGTACTCTTCGTTGTCAAACTTAACTTCTGTTCCAGAATACTTGCTTGTAATGACTCTATCTCCAACTTTTACATACATTGTTACTTCTTTGCCATCCACCAAGCCGCCCGGGCCAACTGCTACTACTGATGCGATTTGTGGTTTTTCCTTAGCGGCCGCAGCCAACACAATGCCGCTTTTTGTTGTTTCCTGAGCTTGTTCCATTTTGATAACAACTCGGTCTGCTAGGGGTTTAATTGTCATAAAAATATGCCTCCTTAGAGCACTTTATATTTTTTAGCACTCTGCTTTAACGAGTGCTAAATTTATTTTAGTTTCTAAAAAAGAAAAAAGCAAGAAAAAATTGTCTGTTTGCTAATTTTTATTCCGCTATTTTTTAGCTTAACTTTGTTAAAAAATAAGTTCGCTTCTTGCCAGCGGCGCCGCGAGGCCACACGAACCCAATTTTGTGGTTCGTGTGCAATAAACACTGTAATAAGTGTTTATTGGGCGTAATAAAAATTTTTTTATTACGCCGCCTCGCGGCGGTTTTATAGGTTAGCTCTTTCTATATTTTTGAATAGTTAAGCTAAAAATACCAAATAATAAAACCAGTTAGATTTAAGTTTAAAAGGAGAAATATTACATGGCAAAACGAATAGGAAAATACACTATTCAAATGGAAAATATGCCCTCAATTGAAGGTTATGCTTCTGTTTGCGGAAAAAAAGAGGCAGAAGGACCGCTAGGTAAATTTTTTGATCAAACCTTTGACGATACAACATTGGGAGAATCTTCTTGGGAGAAAGCAGAGAGTAAATTACAATCAAAGGCGGTAAGTTTAGCGATAGAAAAATCCAAGGTGAATGAAAAAGACATTAATTTTATTTTTGCAGGTGACTTGTTGAATCAATGTATTTCCTCTACTTTTGGGCTAAGAAATTTAAATATTCCATTTGTAGGTCAATATGGTGCCTGCTCAACGATGGCACAAACGCTGGCACTTGCTTCGATTATGGTTGATGTAGGTATTGCAAAAAATTGTATCGCAGTTACATCATCACATTTTTGCTCTGCGGAACGTCAATTTAGGTTTCCATTGGAATATGGAGGACAAAGAACACCCACAGCTCAATGGACAGTTACCGGTTCCGGTGCAATTGTTGTTGGTAGTAACGGACAAAACCCGAAAATTGCTAGTGTAACTATTGGTAAAATAACGGACCTTGGAATAAAAGACGCCAACAATATGGGAGCAGCGATGGCTCCGGCGGCAGCGGCTACATTGGAAGATTTTTTCTGTGATACTAGCACACAACCAGATGACTATGATTTAATCTTAACGGGCGATTTAGGCGAAGTCGGAAGCAAACTTATGAAGGAACTTCTCTCACGCAATGGAATTCACATAAAAAACAATCATCAAGATTGCGGACTTTTAATTTACGACCAAAAAGCTCAAGACGTACATGCTGGCGGTTCAGGATGTGGATGTTCTGCGTCAGTTTTATGCTCTATAATTTTAAACAAACTCAAAAATAACGAATTAAAAAATATTTTATTCATGGCCACAGGTGCGCTTATGTCTCCAACGTCCACTCAGCAAGGCGAAAGTATTCCCTCTGTTGCACATCTAGTCAATATTAAGTCGTCGTAAATTTAAAAGACAGCGGTTTTGAAGAAAGCCATAATCAAATGCCGCGGCGCCGCGAGGCGCCGAATGCCTACTAGGGCATTCGGCCAGTCCAAAGTGCAACAACGTTGGACTTTGGACCACAACGAAAATAAAAATTTATTTTCGTTGGCCTCGCGGCCCGAGCGGCAGGTCTCTGAAAAGACATCAAATATGGCACCCTCAGATTTCATAATATTTATTACTTTTTTCACTAACTATGTTATAATGTAAGGTAATTAACCGGAGGTGTAACGATGACAAATATCATAGACGGTAAAGAAATTTCTACAAACTTAAAAAATAACTTAAAAAAACAAGTATCTCAACTAAAGACAACCGGTATTTATCCAGCACTAGCAGTAATTATTGTCGGCGATAATCCGGCATCTAAGGTATATGTGAAAAATAAAAAAAGAGCCTGTGAGGAAATAGGCATAAAGTCATACGAGTTCGCGCTATCCGAGGGAACCAGCGAAGCTGAGTTAATAAATTTAATAAATGAGTTGAATAGTCGAAAAGATATCAATGGTATATTGGTTCAGCTTCCACTGCCTGCACATATCAACGAGAAAACTGTAATTGAGCATATTAATCCCATTAAAGATGTGGATGCTTTTCATGAAATAAACGTCGGAAAAATTATGACCGGCAACTTTAAGTTTTTGCCTTGCACACCGGCTGGGATTATACATTTGTTAGATGCTTCGGATATTGAGATTGCTAGTAAACATTGTGTAATTATTGGACGCAGCAATATTGTCGGTAAGCCACTTGCCATGCTTATGTTACATAGGGACGCAACTGTTACGATTTGCCACAGTAAGACGCAAAACTTGAAGGAAATTTGTAAGACCGCAGATATTTTAATTGCGGCAGTAGGTAAGGCAAGGTTTGTAACAACTGATATGGTAAAACCAGGTGCAGTTGTTGTAGATGTAGGGATAAACAGAACTAATGAAGGAAAACTTTGCGGTGATGTCGACTTTGAAAATGTAAAAAACATCGCATCTTACATAACGCCTGTTCCAGGTGGCGTTGGACCAATGACGATTGCAATGCTTATGCAAAATACAATTACAGCAACATTGATTCAAGATAGTAATGACTAAATTTTTTACCATGTTGTTACGAGCTGTGTTTCAATGCACATTGAGAAAATAAGTACATATCATATTTGTATATAAAGATATGGTTTTTTATATCCGTACGTATTCCATATAAATATGCTAAATAATGGCATGGAGATTATTTTTATTAAAGAGATTGTTCTAGTTTTACGTGTGCAAAAATCTACACGCATCAATTTGTTTGTTTTGCACATAAAAAATTAATTTTAATGTGATGTTTGTCGTTGCGATTTTTTACACTTTATGATATAATTTAAATTGCGGTTATATATTTTCTAATTCTTAGGCTTACCTTTTTGACAAACTTCATTCAATTTTATTTATTGAAAGGACGTTAGTATGGTTAAGAATCTTTTAATGGAGAATGCGCCTCAAGAAAAAAATAATACTTATTTTGCTTTTCTGCAAATTCTAAACGAGGAACTTATCCCTGCTATGGGTTGCACCGAACCAATTTCTCTTGCATATGCCGCCGCAAAAGCCCGTTGTATCCTTGGTGAACTGCCAGACAAAATCGATGTAGTAGTTAGCGGCAATATCATCAAAAACGTTAAAAGCGTTGTTGTTCCTAATACCGATGGACTAAAAGGTATAAAAGCTGCCGTGGCTGCGGGCATTATCTCGGCAAGAGAGGATAAAATTCTCGAGGTTTTATCTGATATTACGCCAACCCAAAGAGTCGAAATCATCAATTACCTCAGTAATACTCCTATTAGTATTGCCCCGGCAACAACTCCATTGAATTTTGATATTCTTTTAACCTTATTTAAAGACGATTCTTATGTTAAGTTGAGGATTGTTGAGGACCATACAAATGTTGTTTTAATAGAGAAAAATGGAGAAGTTTTATATACCCCAGGGAAGATTAATGCTCATGTCGTACACAACAGCAATAAACAACTTCTCAGCATAGAACGTATTTTTAATTTTGCTAACACCGTCGCAATAGAAGATATTAAGGACTTAATCGATAAGCAAATTAGTTGCAATACA
Source organism: Acutalibacteraceae bacterium (assembly GCA_045540315.1). GTDB lineage: Bacteria > Bacillota > Clostridia > Oscillospirales > Acutalibacteraceae > CAG-557. Next base: position 134,994 of record JAZQHA010000053.1, read on the forward strand.
GCCATCGCTGAGGAAGGACTTCGTGGCAACTATGGAGCCAACATCGGTAAGACTTTATTATCTATGTATGGTAATGACGTAAAAGTTCGCGCAAAAGCTAAAGCCGCTGCTGGTTCCGATGCTCGTATGAACGGTTGCGAGTTGCCGGTTGTTATTGTCTCGGGTAGTGGTAACCAAGGCTTAACCGTAAGCTTACCAGTGATTGAGTATGCAAAGGAATATGACGTAGAACAAGAAAAATTATATCGTGCGCTTGTTTTGTCAAATCTTATTGCTATTCACTTAAAGGCTGGTATTGGAAGTCTTTCAGCATTTTGTGGCGCTGTTTGTGCAGGTTGCGCAAGTGGTGCAGGTATAGCTTATATGCTCGACGGTTCTTTGCAAGCTGTATCAAAAACGATTTCAAATTCACTTGGAATGGTTTCTGGTATGGTTTGTGATGGGGCAAAATCATCTTGTGCAGCAAAAATTGTGAGCTCCATTGAGGCCGGTATTTTAGGGTATCATATGTATCTGAATGAGAAAGATTTTTTACCTGGCGACGGTATTGTTGGAGAAGATATCGAAGTCACAGTGCAAAATATTTGGCGCCTTGGAAAAGATGGAATGAAGGAAACCGATAGAGAAATTTTAAATATTATGACCGGAAATTAAATGTTGTTATGTCACTGAACGGTCAAATTATAGTGACAAAAAACTTGATATATACGCCCTATTTAAACGCTCAACTTTATTGGTGTTTAAACACAAAAAGCGTTTATGTATTTGTTTGGTATTCAGCGAAAGGTAAAATGTTATCCATTTTCTCTTTTAGAAAAATTAGCAGTATGATATAGTGTATAATATCAAGTATGGTCAGTGATAATGTCAATAGGGAAAAATTAAAAGGAGGTTTTGAAAAATGAAAAAAAGTCTTTGTGTTTTAACAATGCTTTCTTCGTTGCTTGTTAGCACTGCTGGTACTGGGGCTTCGTGTAAGGCAATAGAGCCGACAGGGTGTATTGCAATTGCTATTGGAGCAACCACTTTATCTGCTTTATCTGCTGCTGGTTACAAAATTTACACCATGAAAAGTAATAGCACCGTTCCAGATATAAACAGCATAAATTTTACTGTAGAAAACAGTCCTACATATATACATGAAGATCTTGTTGAGCATTTGAATCAACTTGTGCTTATTCCAGAAAACAAAAATGTATGTCCTTATATTTCTAAGTCAACTCAACCAAGCAGTAAAACCAATATTGCTGAAAATATTATAAAGAACGCATCCTCTAATGATACTTCTTCTGTAAATAAAACGTGCGAAAACCTTAGTTTCTTCGAGAAAGTAAAGTGTTTTGTCAATTTATGTGATAATTGGATAGACGCAAAGTTTGGTGGAGGAAATCTAGAAAGATTTAGAGTGCATTTTAAAGAGGTATAATTTTAAACCCCAAAATTAATTTTTATTAAATAAAAGGAGACGGTGAAAAATGAAAAAAATCATTTGTAACGTGATGGCGATGGCTCTGTTAGCTGGTGGTAGCTCTACTTGTAAGGCAATCAGTGAAGAGGAACGTGTTATTCTTCAAAAAGCATTCTTTGTAACTATGAATGAGCGTCAATTTAAACAATTTTTGAACGAGCCTCAATTTAAACAATTGTTAAAGGAAATCGAACAAAACAACAAAAGTAATAATGATACTGCCAAGCAAGCAAACAAAAAAACAGAAAATAAAACATCAGTAACAAGTAAGATTTTAAAAGGTTTAGCGATTGCTTTGGGCGTTGCGGGAACTGCAGTCGCGGGTGCTTGTGTGCATAATCATGTTGCTAATCGCCAGTCATTTTATGTAAAAGGCATCTTTGAGCAGATAAAAGAGCACATTCAAAGTTTAGTAAACAATCGCGTTTGCCCTGAAACTAGCTTTGTAGAAAAAGCTAAGCATGTTGTTTCAGATTTGTATTATCGTTTATATTATAAAGGTCAAGGTATTTGCCAAGTTGCACCAAAGTGTTTCGCGGATGAGCTAAACGTTTGCGATATAAATTAGAGCATCACTAAAGATATTGCTCAGGAGTATTTAAATGAGTATAGTTTCTCAAAACATGTGGAATGTTCTTGATTTAAAAAATTGCGTTAACAAACCAAAGAAAACTAATCTCTCTTTGATGCTAACAGAGCAAAACTTGAAATTTTATTTTAACTAAATTGTTTATCAATGGAGACGTTTGTATAATGAAAAAAAATATATCTTTTTTACTAATTATTACAACTTTAATATCTGGATGCTGTAAATATACATATGCAAAAGGTGATGATTCATATACAAATTCAGAAACACATCATCAACAATATAATTCGGTAGATTTGATTAATGATCCTCAGTTTGACGCAGCAATCAAAAATAGGCTTTTAGAACTTTCTAAAGACAAAAAATTTACCGATAAAATTGTAAGAAATTATGAAAAATCGCATCAAGAAGCTATTTGGATGACTTTTGTCAAGTTTCCATTTAGACTTATTTGGAAAACGATTAAAATTACTTTTAACTACATCATTGGTAAAAATGTTGCCGAATGTTTAGCAAAGGTTATTCCAATTGCATTATTAGCGCTCGATGCACGATACAAATTTACTGCTACGAAAACAATACTAAGCTGGATTAAATATATTTTATTGCCACATTAAAACTAACACCTAACCATCCTGATGTAAGTTAGAGTGCTAAAAAAAACTAGAAAAAACTTGTCTTAAATCTTCTTTGTGAAATCTAATGACAAGAACACGATAAAGGCGGTGCACTGTGAGCACCGCCTTAAAATATATTAATCGAAAACGACCGTTCAATACAACATCATTCTCGCGCGAACATTCCTCTTGCTATAACTCTTCTACTCCTTGAATTAACATTGTTATTGTCATATAATAGAGCTACTATATATTTGTACTTGTTATGCACTACATTTTTTAGGAGGACTTTTAAATTATGAATAAAAAAAATTTTTACATCACTACGCCTATTTACTATCCATCTGGAAACCCACATTTAGGGCACAGCTATAGCACTGTTGCTGCCGACGTTATGGCTCGCTATAAGCGTTTGCAGGGTTTCGACGTGATGTTTTTAACTGGAACAGACGAACATGGACAAAAAATTGAAGTTAACGCCACAAACGAAAATCTGCAGCCAAAAGAGTTTGTAGATAAGCTTGTAGCTGAGTTTGTTAAACTTTGGGATATCATGGACATCTCTAACGATAGATACATTCGCACAACAGATGAGCATCATGTAAAAGCTGTGCAGAAGATTTTTAAATCTCTTTATGATAAAGGTGAAATTTATAAAGGTAACTACGAAGGTTGGTATTGTACTCCATGTGAGGCCTTTTGGACTGAACAACAGCTCGTAGACGGCAAGTGCCCGGATTGCGGCCGTGAGGTGCACTTAACGAAGGAAGAGTCTTACTTTTTTAAGCTCTCAAACTATGCTGATAAGCTTTTAAAATTATACGAGGAGCACCCTGAATTCTTGGAACCAGAAAGTCGCCGTAATGAAATGATTAACTTTATAAAAAGCGGCTTGAATGATTTATCGATTAGTCGAACGAGCTTTAAGTGGGGTATTCCAGTTGATTTTGACCCGGAGCATGTTGTATATGTTTGGTTGGACGCGCTCACTAACTACATTACGGCTCTTGGCTACGCCTCTGACAATGACGCTGATTTTCAAAAATACTGGCCGGCTGATGTTCATTTTGTAGGAAAAGAAATAGTGCGTTTTCACGCAATTATTTGGCCGGCCATGCTCATGGCACTTGACTTGCCACTTCCGAAAAAAGTCTACGGTCATGGTTGGATTCTCTTTGGCGATGGCACAAAAATGTCAAAGTCTAAAGGTAATGTAGTTGACCCTAAGGTTCTCTGCGATAGATACGGTGTCGATGCTGTTAAGTATTTTCTCATGCGCGATATTCCTTTTGGCGCTGACAGCCTATTCACCAATGAGGCCTTGATTAATCGAATTAACTCGGACTTGGCTAACGATTTAGGAAATCTGGTTTCACGCACTACGGCAATGGTAGAGAAATATTTCGATGGTCACTTACCAAGCACTTTAGAGAATGACGCACTAGATGATGAGTTAATTAATATGGCGTCGTCTTTACGAGATAAATATGAGCAACACATGGAAAAATTTCAGTTCTCAAATGCGCTTGCCGAGGTGTGGAAGCTGATTTCTCGCGCCAACAAATATATTGATGAAACTACTCCATGGGCGCTTAGCCGCGAGGAAAAAAAAGCCAATCGACTTGCCTGCGTGCTCTACAATTTGTGTGAGGTTCTGCGTATAGTATCAATTTTAATTTCACCGTTTATGCCGAATACATCGCCACTTATCGCTGAGCAAATTGGTGCTAACGACAGCGTTATAACTTGGGAAAGTGCGAAACTTTGGGGACAGTTGCCAACCGACGTCCAAATAAAAAAAGGCACGGCGCTCTTCCCTCGCATGGACGTTCAAAAAGAGCTTGAGGAACTTAATAAGCGCATTAACTAGGAGGTCTACTTTATGATTTTCGACTCACACGCACACTATGATGACAAAGCTTTTGATGCTGACCGAGATGAACTTTTAACTCGACTTTTTAGCGAAAACATTTGTGGGATTCTCAACGTTGGCTGTAACTTAGAAACATCTGAACAATCCGTTGCACTCTCACAAAAGTATGAGAAAATCTGGGCTGCAGTTGGAGTTCATCCACATGATGCCGCAAAAGTCTCCGACGATTATCTAAAAAAGTTAACAACGCTTTTAAATGAACCTAAAACTGTGGCCATAGGTGAGATTGGCCTTGACTATCATTATGATTTTTCACCTCGAGACGCACAGCAAAAAGTTTTCGAGGATCAACTCAAGTTAGCGAAAGAGCTAGATATTCCCGTAATCATCCACAATCGTGAGGCACATGAAGATACTTTCAATTTATTAAAAAAGTATAAGCCAAAAGGCGTTGTGCATTGTTTTTCTGGAAGCCTCGAGATGGCCACAGAAATTATCAAACTCGGCATGTATATTGGCCTTGGCGGGGTAGTTACTTTCAAAAACGCTAAGCACCCAGTTACTGTTGCAAAGAACATTCCTCTGGACAAAATTTTACTCGAGACAGACTGTCCATATATGGCCCCTACCCCACACCGCGGCAAGCGCTGCGACTCCAGTATGATAAAACTTACTGCAGAAAAAATTGCTTTGGAGCGTAATATATCTGTAGAGGAACTTTTAAAAGTAGCCAAGGAAAACACTCTAAAATTATTTTCTAAGATAAAAATTTAGAAAACAAAGTAGCGCCCGCGCAACGCAGTTGTGTTGCGCGGGATGTTTTTGCGCCGCGCGGTATAGTGCGGCGCCATTTTTTAGCGGTCAAACATTTTCATCGCTACTATTGTTATATCGTCATCGAACTTTTTATTTTTTTTAGCTTTTTTGAGCAAATATTCTGCGAAAGTTTGAGAATCCTCGCAAGTCCAACCAGACAATTCATCTTCTAGCCATTTGTCACCTTGCGAAAGCGCACCATCCGAAAACATCAAAACCCGGTCATCGCTAGTGAGAATGTCGTTATAAGACGCAACATTAATATCTTTAAGAATGCCAATTGGAAGTGATGATTCAAAATATCGTATAACCTTGTCGTTTTTTCTCAAAAAGGTAAGAGGTGCTCCAGCCTTTAGCAAGTTAATGTTACCTGTAAACAAGTCCGCGCAAAATAAATCTACAGTCGATAAAAACTCGTCCTCCGACTTTACCATTAGGGCTGAGTTTGTTATTTTGAGAGCTGTTTGAAAATTTATCTCAGCCTTGATTAAGTTTTCCATCACTTTGCAGGTCATAGCTCCTTCTACAGCAGCTCTACCGCCTGTACCCATCCCGTCGCTGAGCAAAAAAATCAATCGACCTGAATTATCATAAAAATGCGAGTAATTATCGCCACATAATTTCCCGTCATTGCAAACATGTTGTGCTACACCAACTTGCATATCGAAAATTGTCCGCTCAATAAATTTTACCTTTAATCTATCCGCAACTTGCGTAATGCAGGGATGGGTAAGTTTTTTGCTACACAGTCGGGAAAACTTTCGTTCTAGCGCTAATTTTTGTATTTCGTTAGTGTCACGATAACTAATTTCGAACTCAATACTTACTTGTCCGAGTTTAGTATGCTTACAAACAACCTCTAGAGGGACTAATCCTATATGTTGAAGCTCCGCTGTTACCTTTTGAGTTAGCTCGACATCAAAGATGTCATCATTTTTTATTTCGGCAGCAACGTCTCCAAGCAAAAGGCCTATGTCAGAAAATTGCTCCGACATAAAATCTCGAACTTGAGAAATCCTCTCGGAAGAAATTTTTTTATCAAGTGCTTCACGATATAACTCATTAATGCAACTTATTAAATCATTCATTCGATTACAGCGCTTAGTAAAACTTGGTGGGAAATCATCTGTACCGATTTTGCCGTATTCATTTAATTTAGCACTGAGTCCTGCCATTGAGTTTGTTGTCTCAGTGCTTTTGGTGTCAAAGCAAAATGTTTTTAAGCCACAGTTATCACAAACTCGGTTTACAGATTTAGAATATATCTCATCAAAACTATTTGCTCCGGCAAGAGCTAACTTCTCAGACACCATATTAATAGACTCAGAAATATCCAGTAGCGCTTTGGAGGTTGACTCTAATTTTGCGGCTGCGCGTTCTTTTTCCTCGTTGCTTTGAGGAACTGTACCTGGTGAAAAAAACAAATGAACAAATTTGTTTCCAATATCATCATTTAAAAATAGAAAAATTAGACTTGCCAATAGAGCTTCATATATACCGGAAATTATTATCTCGGGATTCGCCGACTGAACTGAGATAATCAGGTTAGCCACTAAAAAAGAAACACAACAAGCAAAGCGACCAAATGAAGCTGCTAAACCAGAAATCAAGCCACCAAAAGCGTAAGCTCCCATAATGTATGACGGGCTCTTTGCAGCTAATCCAAGCACAATTCCAGCGGCAGTTCCGGCAACACTGCCGCCCACGATACCTAAGTATTTCGCGCAAAAAAGTATCACCAGAATAGACAAGACATTTCCCACAGAAATGTATCCAATCGTTACAGCACTCAAGGATAGAATAACTACAAAGACTGTCAAGCAAAGATAAACTAATTCAGATTGCTTAATTTTGTTCCGTCGAGATAAAAAAGTTTTTATAGACTCTCCGAAGAAATAGGCAGACCCCGCCGAGAGAATAGCCTCGACTATGTACATAGCAATTTCACTAAAGTCATTTATATTCGCGATGTTTATAGCGAGTCCTGTAGCGATTGTAGCAGAGAAAGATAAAATAGGTATATATAATTTATGGGCCTTAAGAGAATTTAAATCGTTCAACGTCCATCGGATAGCGTAGACTGCAATAGCTGTTGAGATGTATCTTATACCAATATTCACCTCAGAGGGCAAAATATATCCGATTATCGTTCCGATAAAGCTGGGTAATAAATTTTCATATGGAACTGCCGATAAAAATGCAGCTCCAAACGGTGCATACATGCCAAATACAGTGCCTTTTGAGATAAATATGCTCAAGATAAAATAAACTATATTTGTTGTGGCCACTTGTGCTTGTTTTTCTGGTACTAAATTTTTTACTTTTTGCTGCGTTGTTGTAATTAAGTTTATATTCTTCATTCTTTACTTGCACCACCTAGATTTTTGACATAACTGAGCCGTAATTTTAATAAAATTATATATTACCTTTAAAGTCACAGCCTGTCTTAACCTGGCAGAGGTTTTTATCTGTTTGTGGCAAGTTGTCTCGATATTTGCAAAAAAATTACCCCCGCGCGGTATAGTGCGGGGGCTTTTTAAATTTATTTTTCCTTATTTTCTATGTCACTTTTTTGCAACGAAAAAAGTAACCAAAAACGTTTCGAGAGGGATTTCGAGTTCCCTCTCGAACTCTCCTTATAACGACCAAAGGGTTCCCCTTTGGAAACCCCCTTTCACCGATTCTTATGAATATTATTCACGAAACATCGGCAAACT